>DVLN01000029.1 GCA_018715465.1 Candidatus Faecivivens stercorigallinarum
CGTTTGTACCAATTGTTTAACCACTCTGCCTCTCTTATGTCCTGTATATGAATCGAATACCGGTGGGGTTCTTCCGCAAACAGCCGATTATCCAGCTGTTATGACCGACATTTGTTAATAATGACAATTTATTGCCAAATCATTTGGTATAAATTCCGAAATTCATCTGTTCTATTTTCCTCTAAGTAGACAGATTTTACAAAAGGTTGTATAATAAAGAAGTTCCATAATTAAGTTTCTCCGGCTTGAATCAGAAGCCGGAGCCGCCGGACAATGGATTTCGGCGGACGTCATCGGCCACAGAAAGAAGGGAAGACGCCGGCAGCGATGCCGGCAATCGCAATGGCAGCATTATCCAGTAACCGTCTACGAACCGTTCTCGACCGTCTCCCGGAGGGCGATCCGCAGTTGCTTTCAGGTGACCTAAAGGTATCCAAGCACCTGCCGGAAGGCGTCGCATCCCGAGAGCTCTATTCCGACATCATCCGCATCGCCTGGCCCAGCTTTGTTGAGCTGGTGCTGACCCAGCTGGCTTCGATGGTCGACATGATGATGGTCGGCTCAATCGGCGGCGAGGCTAACCCAACCCTCGGCACACAGGCGCTGGCCGCGGTCGCCCTGACCACCCAGCCGAAATTCCTGCTGATGACCGCGTTTATGGCGATGAACACCGGCGTCACCGCGCTGGTCGCCCGGTACAAAGGTGTCGGCGACCGGGAAAAAGCCAACCTTGTCGTAAGGCAGGGGCTGATGTTTACCTTCTTTACAACTTTGATCCTGTCGGTTCTGGGCGTCATCTTTGCCCGTCCAATGGTCATTTTTATGGGATCTACCGAAGAACATGTCACCGTCTGGGCTACCCAGTATTTACAGATTCAGATGGCCGGTTTCATGACAATGGCGCTGACAAGTACCATTACAGCGGCACTGCGCGGAGTCGGCGATTCCCGCTCCAGCATGTTCTACAACCTGATTGCCAACATCGTCAACGTCTTTTTCAACTGGCTGCTGATCTACGGCAACTGGGGCTTCCCGGAAATGGATGTCTCGGGTGCTTCTCTGGCAACCGTTATCGGGCAGGTTGTCGCGTTTATTATTTCGCTGTACATCATTCTAAAAGGCAATGGATTCCTCAAACTGGAATTCCGGCTTGGCTTCAAACCTGATCGTACTACCCTGACCGATATGATCAACATTGGTCTCCCGGCCATGATTGAACAGCTGCTGATGCGTGCCGGAATGATTATCTTTTCCAAGACGGTCGCCTCGCTGGGCACCACCGCCTATGCAACCCATCAGGTCTGCATGAACATCCAGGGACTCTCCTTCATGACCGGTCAGGCGTTCGCGGTTTCGGCAACCACCCTGATGGGACAGTCGCTGGGCAAACGGCGGCCGGATATGGCGCAGGCCTATTGTTCCCGGACCCGCCGTATCGGTATGATCTGTGCGGTCATACTGGCACTGGTCTTTGTCTTCTTTGGCAGAACGCTGGTCGGGCTATACAACAAGGACCCCGAAATTATCCGGGTCGGCGCACAAATCCTGCTGATTGTCGCGGTTTTGCAACCGCTCCAGACCTCCCAGTTTATCATCGCGGGCGGCCTGCGGGGTGCCGGTGACACACGGGCAACCGCTGTCATCACCTTTATTACCGTTTTGCTGGTGCGTCCGGTTGTGGCAATCGTCCTGATCAACGGCATCAAGATCGGGCTGTACGGTGCATGGATTGCAATGGCCTGTGACCAGCTGCTCCGTTCGACGCTGGTACTGATGCGGTATCAGAGCGGCAAATGGAAAAACATCCGCCTCAAGAGCGACGCGGCTGTAAAACAACCGGCTGCGGAAGAGTTTGTTCCTGAAATGGAAAGTGAAGCAGAACCGGAGCCGGAGATCTGATCTGACATACTCTCTATCCTTTATATGCAGAAAAACTGCCTGTCCGGCACTGGTCAAACCAACAGCCGGAACAGGCAGTTTTTGTTATGAACGGGTTTGTTTATTGAGACGGGTATCCGGGTGCGGCAGTACCACATCGGCAAACTGGCAGCAAACACTCTGCCTTCCTCAACTGTCCACCGGACAGTTGAGGAAGGAAACCGGTCAAAAACCAGTCAGCGCCGTGCCGGCCCACGTAGTCCCAACTGGATAAGAAAACCGAAACCTGAGCCACTCGCTCGATTTTTATGGATGAAGGGGGCATCGACCCCCCTTCATCCATAGGGGACGCCCTTGCTATAGCGTCCAGCAAATCCCTTCGGGAATTGCACGCCCAATGCATGCGGGCATTGGGCTACCCCTTGCTGGGCTAATTTTGAGATAAGAGATCTCGCCATCTGCGGATGGCGACCAGGACGCTGTCCTGGACCTGCGATTTTTTAAAAAAAATCGAGTAAAACTTTTTTGTCATGACCGCCCCCACATTGTGCAAAACTTTGGAGCTCGCTCTGCGCTCGCGTGAACAGACAAAAACCGGTCTAAACAGCGTACAATCTGCCCGGCGCGTCCGCAATGGCTGTTACTCGCATAACCGAGGCGGTCGGTAGCGCATGTATGCGCTCGCCGCCGACCAACACGAACAAGGGAGTGCAGGCTCTGCGCCGCGGGGGCTCCCCGCTCAGCAAAAACGTTCCCCGTTTTCCAGCAGCATCTGTTCCCTGCGGATCAGGTGATAATTGAGCGACAACCCCTCTTTTGCGGCGAACGCATCGCTCAAAAGGGTCGCGTTCAGATTCTGTTCGATGCCGCAGCAGACCTGCATCCGGGCAAGCAGCCCTTTGTCGGTCAGCTGGGTATCAATGGAATAGATCATCGGTTTAAGGTCGATTTCTTTCGGGCCTTTTTTGGTATGCTTGGTGGCAGGAATCCGCTCCTGCTGCAAAAAGTCGTTCCATCTGGTCAGCAGGGACGAATTGTCCACCCTGTCGGCGGTAAACAGCAGGGTATAATCCGCTTTGGTAATTTCCGCTGCCTTGTGAACCGGCGCCTGAATCGCAGTTACCCGGATCCCCTCCGGGAATGCGGCGTTGAGCTGGTCCATCAGCTGGGCAGGCGGGCAATCGACCGTTGTACGGAAGTCAAAGCTCTCCTCTACCCCTTCACACCCGAGAAAAATCGGCATCGGGAAGGTCAGGTAGATATGGGGGTGATACCCTTCGGTATACCAGACCGGGATATTGGCCCGCTGGAAGGTGCGCTGGATGGCACGGTAGAGGTCAAGGTGGGAGATATATTTTGCCCGCTCAAACTTTTTATAGAAAGCGCGGTATTCATAGATATCCCGCCCCTGAACAACGACAATTTTTCTGTTCTGATCCGAGTTTTTCTCACTCAACGCAGACACCGTCCTTTCTGTCCAGCAGCCGGGAGGCACCGCATCCCGCACACTGTTCGCGGCAGTTTTTGGTCACTTCCGCACGCTGTGCCTTTTCCCATTCCCGTTTGAGGAAGTTTTTGGAAACGCCGACGTCAATATGGTCCCAGGGCAGAATTTCGTCCAGGTCGCGGGTGCGGCTGGCGTAGAATTCAACCGTCAGACCGGCTTCCCGGATGGCCTCCATCCATTTATCATAATCAAAGCACTCGCTCCAGCTGTCCAGACGGCAGCCCTTTTTCCAGGCAAGATAAATCGCTTTCCCCAGCTTACGGTCGCCGCGGGCGATGACCCCTTCCAGCACGCTGGTATGGACATCATGCCATGCGACGCTGATTTTCCGGGAACGGATGGAGTCGAGCAGGGCCGCCTGTTTGCGCTGGATGGTCTCAAAGTCGTCCTGTCCGACCCACTGGAACGGGGTGTCGCACTTCGGGACAAAGACCGCAACCGAAATCGAAACGCTGACCATCTTACGCGGACGTTTTTCTAGGCTGAAATAAAGATCGACAATCCGCTGGGCAAGCCGTCCAATATCCTTTACATCCTCGTCCGTCTCGGTCGGCAGGCTGGACATGAAATACAGCTTAACCGAGGTGTAACCGCCCTTAAATGCAATCTTGCAGGTGTTCATGATCTCGTCTTCATCGACGCCTTTGTTGATGACGTTTCTCATCCGCTGGTTGCCGGCCTCGGGCGCGAAGGTCAGGCCGGTCTTGTGAATCCGGCTGACCTTTTCCAGCAATTCTTCCGAGAAGTTGTCCACCCGCAAAGACGGCAGCGACAGCCCAATTTTTTTCTCGTCGGTATAGTCAATCATCCGGCTGAGCAGCTCTTCCACCTGCGGATGGTCGGAGGTCGAAAGGCTGGAGAGGGACAGCTCGTCATAACCGGTCGAATCGCATAGTGCCTTTCCCTGTGCACAGAGGACGTCCGGGTTTTTGGCGCGCAACGGACGATAGATAAACCCGGCCTGGCAGAACCGGCAGCCGCGGATACATCCCCGCATGACCTCTAAAACAGCGCGGTCATGCACCGTCTCCATATACGGAACAATAAAGGTAGACGGATAGCGGACACTGGACATGTCCTGAATAATCCGTTTGGTAACCTTTGCAGGTGCGCCATCGGTCGGAGTGACGGAGGCAATTGTCCCGTCGTCATGGTAGCTGACCTGATAAAGAGACGGAACATATATGCCGGGAATCTGGGCGGCACGACGGAGAAATTCCTTTTTGGTATAGCTGCCGTCCGCCATCATCCCACGGTAGAGGGCGATCATTTCCATCATGACCTCTTCCCCTTCGCCGATCTGGAACAGGTCGATGAAGTCAGCCAGCGGCTCAGGGTTGCTGGCGCAGGGGCCGCCCGCGATAATGACCGGGTCGTCTTCCGCACGTTCGGCAGCAATTGGATTCAGGCCGGACAGGTCCAGCATATTGAGTACATTGGTATAGGACAGCTCATACTGGAGCGAAAAGCCGATCACATCAAACTCGCGCAGCGGGTCAAGGCTTTCCAGACCATAGAGCGGCAATCCCTTCTCCCGCATCAGTGCTTCAAAGTCGGTCCAGGGGGTATATACCCGCTCGGCCCAACAATGCGGGTCGGCGTTGATGATGTCGTACAGGATTTTCAGCCCCAGATGGGACATACCAATTTCATAGGTATCCGGGAAGCCGAGAGCGATACGAAAATCGACCGTATTCTTATCCTTGACGATGCTGTGCAGTTCGCCGCCGATATACCGTGCGGGCTTCTGCACCTTTAAAAGCAGGGGTTCCAGTTGTTCTTTTACGTTCATATCATGTTCCTTTCGGGTAATTTTAAGGTCAACCCTTGAACGGGTCAGTCCTTGCCTTTGATCTTTTTCCAGTAGGCAGCGGCTGCCTGTTCATTTTTATTGTCGGCGGGGTGATAATACACCCGGTCCTTGAGGGCATCGGGCAGATACTGCTGCTCGACCCAGCGGTTCGGGAAATCATGCGGATAGAGGTAAAACTGCCCTTTGACCTTCTGGTCTTCCCCGTCAAAATGCTTGTTTTGCAGGGTGCGCGGAATCGGGCCGCTGCGGCCGGCCTTAAGGTCGGCCATCGCCTCATTGATCGCATTGTGGGCGGTGTTAGACTTGGGAGAGGTCGCGACCAGGATAACCGCGTCCGCCAGCGGCAGCCGCGCTTCGGGGAGCCCAACCTGCATCGCGATATCACAGGCTGCCTTGACAATCGGAATGATCTGTGGATAGGCAAGCCCGACGTCTTCACAGGCGCAGACCATCAGCCTCCGACAGGCAGAAATCAGGTCGCCCGCTTCCAGCAATCTTGCAAGGTAATGAATCGCCGCGTCCGGGTCAGAGCCCCGCATCGACTTTTGGTAAGCGGAAACGATGTCATAATGCTCATCCCCATCCCGGTCGTACCGCATCGCGCTGCGCTGAGAGAGTTCCCGTGCCTTGTCCATCGTGACCAGACGGCTGCCGTCCTCCGTCTTCTCGGCGGACAGTGCCAGCAGTTCGACGGTATTGAGCGCCTTTCGGACGTCCCCGCCGCAGGCACGGGCAATATGCGCGCTTACCCCGTCCTCCAGCCGTATCGAGAAGCCCATCTCAGCCGAAAGCCGGTCAAATCCCCGCAATACCGCCTTTTCAACCTCTTCTGGCTCTACCGCCTTGAATTCAAAGACGGTACACCGGGATAAAATCGCACCATAGATATAAAAGTACGGGTTTTCGGTGGTGGAGGCAATCAGCGTAATCCGGCCGTCCTCGATGTATTCCAGCAGCGACTGCTGCTGCTTTTTATTGAGGTACTGAATCTCATCCAGATAGAGCACAACCCCCTGATAGCCGGAAATGGAATCAAGGTCTTCGACAACCGCCTTGATGTCCGCCAGAGAAGCGTTGGTGCCGTTGAGCTTGTGCAGCTTTTTTCCGGCACGCTGGGCGATAATCCGGGCAACCGTCGTCTTTCCGACCCCGGACGGGCCATAAAAGATCATATTTGGGATTCGGCCGCCTTCGATGATACGGGAGAGTGCGCCCTTCTCCCCGAGAAGATGCTTTTGCCCGACAACCTCGTCAAGCGTCTGCGGGCGCAGATGGTCGGCCAGTGGTGCAGACATATTTTCTCCCGCCTTTCGTCAGATTGATATTGTACCCTATATTATACCATTACCTGTGCCCAAAAGCAAAGAGAATTTTCTGACGGACTGCCGCCAAAACATCTGCGCTTGCCAATCGCTGCAAAATCGGTTAATATTATAATATCACAGATGAGGATGATGAAAGATGAAGGAACAGCGGACCAGCCGCGATATCAAAAAAAATAACCGAATCCGTACCCTGCGCTGTATTCTTGGCTGTGACCGTATTTCCCAGCCGGAACTGGCAGCAAAGCTGCAAAACAGCTGGCCGACGGTTTTGCAGAATGTCCGGGAACTGATGGAGATGGGGCTGGTGCAGGAGGTCGGCGAATTCGCCTCTACCGGCGGCAGAAAGGCACGGGCGTTCGCGCCGGTCCGGGATGCCAGGACAGCAGTTGGGGTAGAAATCACTCAGAACCATATCGGGATGGTACTGACCAATCTGGCGGGTGAGCTGGTAAGATATGAGCGCAGAAAAAAGGAATTCTCCCAGTCCGAAAGCTACAGCCGGGCACTTGGTGAAATGGTCGAAGAATTTGCAGCCAGCTGCGGCATTTCACAGGAAAATCTGCTGGGATGCGGCATCGCACTGCCGGGAATTCTGGATGAGACAGGAGAGACGTTCGCCCTCTCCCATGTACTGGGCACCGAAAATATGCCGACAGCGTTTTTCTCCCGGTATATCCCCTTTCCCTGCCTGTTTGTCAACGACGCAAGCGCTGCCGGGCTGGCGGAGGTATGGGGAGAGGACGCGCCCGGAAATGTCGTTTACCTTTCGCTGAGCAACAGCGTCGGCGGCGCGATTCTCAACGGCGGGAAGCTGTATAATGGCGACCATCTGCGGGCAGGTGAATTCGGGCATATGACGCTGGTGATGGACGGAAAGCCCTGTTACTGCGGAAAGCGCGGATGCCTCGACGCCTACTGTTCAGCAAAGGTGCTGGCAGAACATACCGGCGGAAATCTGGAACAGTTTTTTGACCGGCTCCAGGCAGATGACCCGGATCTCACGACGGTCTGGAAAGATTACCTGCGGTATCTGGCCACAGCAGTCAACAACCTGCGGATGGTATTTGACTGCACGGTGATCGCAGGCGGGTATGTCGGCGGATATCTTGAGGAATACGGAAACGAAATCCGGCAGCTCCTTTCTGAACGCAACACCTTCGAAGCGGACGCGGGTTATTTCCGGTTTTGCCGGTACAGACGGGAGGCTTCCGCGATGGGAGCAGCCCTGATGCAGGTTGAACAGTTTATCCAGCAGCTGTAATACAGACGGAGTGGACAGACTCCGTCTGTTTATTTTTGAACAAAAAGCAGAAACCCTATTGACAAACATCTAAAAGCGTGCTTTAATATAGATACATTTATAAATATTTTATAAAAGTGAATGCAAATCAATGGAGGCGTCAGCTATGCAGGGCAAAATGAAAGTCGCCGTCATGAACGGCATCGGACAGATGGGTTTTATCGAACGGGATATCCCGACTCCCGGCCCGGATGAGGTACTGGTCAAACTGGACTATGTCGGCATCTGCGGCAGCGATATGCACTATTATGAGACAGGCGCAATCGGCAGTTATGTCGTCAAACCGCCTTTCGTGCTGGGGCATGAACCCGGCGGCAGAGTCGTCGAAGTCGGCGCGAATGTTCATCACCTCAAAGTTGGCGACCGGGTCGCGCTGGAACCCGGAAAGACCTGCGGGCACTGTGAATTCTGCCGGAAAGGCGAATACAATCTCTGTCCTGACGTCATTTTCTTTGCAACCCCTCCGGTCGACGGCGTATTTCAGGAATATGTTGCCCATCAAGCAGCCCTCTGTTTCAAACTGCCGGACAATGTCAGCACGATGGAAGGCGCTTTGATCGAACCGCTGGCAGTTGGTTTCCATGCGGCCAACCAGGGCGGCGCACACGCCGGACAGACTGCGGTGGTTCTGGGGGCTGGCTGTATCGGGCTGGTGTCCATGATGGCGCTGAAAGCAGAAGGGGTGTCGCGGGTCTATGTTGTGGACCTGATGCAAAAGCGGCTGGATAAGGCTGTCGAACTGGGGGCAGACGGCGTGATCAATGGCCGGGAACAGGACGCAGTCGAGGCTGTCATGCAGCTGACCGGCGGCAGAGGCTGTGATCTGGTCATCGAGACATCCGGCAGTGAAATCTGCACCCGTCAGGCCATTTCGATGACCCGCAAAGGTGCGACGATTGTATTGGTCGGATACAGCAAATCGGGTGAAATGACGCTGCCGCTGAGCCTGGCACTGGATAAGGAACTGACCTTCAAAACGGTTTTCCGTTACCGCCACATCTACCCGATGGCCATTGATGCAGTCGCCGCTGGGAAGGTCAACCTCAAGGGCATTGTCACCGACATCTTTGATTTTGACGATATCCAAAACGCAATGGACCGCAGCGTTTCGGATAAAAACAACATTGTAAAAGCAGTTGTCCGCATCGCAAAAGATTGCTGACCAGCTGCAAAATGGGAGGCGTGCACCGCATGCCTCCCATTTTCATGTCCGCCCTTTCGATATCAGCACAGCTGCTGCATTGCCTCTGCAACCGTATCCAGGGCTTCAAGATTCACGAAATCCACCTTCTGATTATAGGTCTGGATGATAAGCCGGTCTTCATCCGACCACTGTTCCGCCGGTTTTGACTGAATCGAACGAACCAGCATCCCCATCATCATTTTATGGGAAAGATGCAGCTTTTCATAATCAATCGCCCCCCGGAGGTGAAAACGCCGGGTCCTGCTGCGGACAGATTCCGGCAGCTGGCGTTCCAGCGCATTTTTCAGATTCCGGCCATTCTCAGGGATGTCCGGGTCGGCAAGCCCCACCGTTACAACAATCAGTCTGGCGGTATCGGGGAGGTGACGAAGGGTTGTTTTCAGCCCTTTTATGCCGCCCGCATACAGTCCGCCCATATGGACCACTGTGTCATAACCTGCCAGAGACTTTATCCGGTCATAACTGGCCGCTTCCCAGCCGGTGCGCCGGGAGAGTTCCCGCGCATACCGTTCTGTCGAACCATACACCGTTCCGTAAAGAATCAGCCCTTTCATTCCAGCAGCCCCTTTCTGTCTTCCTGATCACTGCTGTCGTTTCCCGATGCAACCGGTGCATACAGTGCCTGTATCCGCGTCTGCCAGCGGGGATCGTCCGAAAAGGTGACCATGTTTGCAACTTCGCTGATGCTCCCCAGCAGCGGCACCCCATCCAGCGGTGTCCCGATGAGGGTGTCCTGGATGGCCTCGACAATCCGGTCGGCAAAGATCACGGTCATCTCCCGGCCGAAGTATTTCTGCGCCATTACCGCGACCGGCTCTGTCATCCCGGAGACGTTGTGCAGCTGTGCGGTCAGCAGCTGGGCTTCTACCAGCGCCGCTTCCCTTGCCGGAAAATCAGCGGCACCGACAGCGGCAAAAACCGACTCTTTCAGTTTCCCATCAACCGGCAGACGGGAAAAAGCGGTTCCAAACCACTTGCTGTAAGGGGCATACTCCCCGCAGTAGAGAAAGCAAAGCCGCATCAGCCGTTCGGCAATCCGCCCGCAGACAAGCCTTGACCCGAGTTCGTCCCCGACCTGGGCACACCGGCCAACAAACGCCTGTTCCTCAGCGATCAGCGACCAGTTGGAGGCGGCCAGGTATTTCTGGACAAGAGGTGGGTAAAACCGTAATGGGGCCAGCATTTTCTCCATCCCCAGGCCGTCGGCATAAAAATCAGCCGAGCGAAGCGCCAGCAGCCGGTGTTCCGAAAAGGCCAGCCACCCGGCCGCAGTCAGCTGTTCAATATCCGCTTTTCCTAGATATTCTTTCAGATACCCCCGCGGGGTATAAATCCAGATCAGCGGCGAGACTGGCCCATCCTCCACCGGCACCGGAAGCCGGACACCACGGTCATTCGGGTCAGGTGGTGAAAAATTGACGCTGTATCCACAAAAGCTGACCGGCAATTTTTCTGCAAACAGCTTTTCGATCTGCGGTTGCAGCCCCATATCCTTTTCGGACAAAAACAGATAAAAACGCGGGCCCCACATATGGTCGGTCGATACCGCATCATCATACCCCAATACGTCGGAACCATACCCCATAAGCCCGGCTGTATACGAAAGCCCCGGAAACGCTTGTTCCAGCAGCGGTTTTGCCGCCTGTTCAAAAAATGCCCTGCAAAGTTCCCTGCCCTTGATAAATGCCATGCCACTTGCTCCCCTACTGTAAATCATTTGTTATATGATACCATAATCCACCGGTAAAAACAATGATCATTTAGAGAACTTACGGTAAAAATCCGTTGCTCCAATCCCCGTTTGATTGACAAGCCATGGCAAACAGGATATAATGAACGTATGTGAAATTATCCCTACAACAGGAAAGGTTGTGTGACAAATGCTCAAAGAGCAGATCGCATCTTATATGGAAAACCATCGTCAGCAGATGATCGACGATATCTCCGCACTGGTCCGCATCCAGAGCGACCGTGGTGAGCCCGCTCCCGGTGCGCCTTTTGGCAAAGGCCCCGCCGCGGCACTGGAAAAAGCCATGGAGATCTGTGCCGCTAAAGGCTTTGCCGTCCAGAACTGGGACGGCTATGTCTGCACCGCGGACATGAACGCCTTGGCTCCTCAGCTGGATATCCTCGCCCACCTCGACGTCGTCCCGGTATCGGACGGCTGGACGGTCACTGGGCCGTTTGAACCCAAACTGGTCGGCAACAAGCTGTACGGACGCGGAACCGCCGACGACAAGGGCCCGGCTGTTGCTGCACTGTACGCGATGATGGCGGTAAAGGACCTGGGTATCCCGCTCGCCTATAACTGCCGGCTGATCCTCGGCACCGACGAGGAATGCGGCAGCAGCGATATCCATTATTACTATCAAAAGCAGGCGGAAGCACCCTGCACCTTCTCGCCCGACGCCAACTTCCCCTGCATCAACATCGAAAAAGGCTCCATCCGCGGCTATTACCACGCCTGCTACCCGGAATCCTCCGCCCTCCCCAGAATTGTCAGCGTCACGGCCGGCACCAAGATCAATGTCGTCCCCAACCGCGCTGAAGCGGTCGTCGAAGGCTTTGAGATGGATGTTTTGCAGGCTGTCGCCGGCAAAGTAACCGAAGATACCGGCGTGACCTTTACCTTTGAGGGCGAAGGCGTTGTCACTGTTCACGCACTGGGGCAGGATGGACATGCTGCAATGCCCGAAAAAGGCAACAACGCAATCACCGGCCTTCTGACCCTGCTGACCGCGCTGCCGGCCGCCAAGAGCGAGGGCTTTGACAAGCTGTGCGCCTTCCAGAAGATGTACCCGCACGGCGACTGGAGCGGGCTTGCCGCCGGTATCGCGATGCAGGACGCTGAATCGGGCGCGCTGACCTGCTCGCTGGATATCTTCAACCTGACGCTGACCGGGTTTGAGGCACAGACCGACTGCCGCTGCCCGATCTGTTCGACCGATGAAAATGTGACCGCTGTCCTGAAGGCAGGCGCCGAAGCAATTGGCCTGACGCTGGACGAAAGCTGCAAGCTGAATGCCCCTCACCATGTCCCGGCCGATTCCCCATTTATCCAGACGCTGCTCTCCGCTTATGAACAGTACACCGGCCAGAAGGGTGAACCGCTCGCAATTGGCGGCGGCACCTATACCCACCATCTGAAAAATGGCGTCGCGTTTGGCTGTGAATTCCCCGGCGGAGAAGACAACCATATGCACGGCAACGACGAATTTGTCAACATCGACGAACTGATCCTGTCGGCGCAGATCTTTGCACAGGTCATCGTCGACCTCTGCGCGGAGAAGAACTGATTATGAAACGGGATCAAAGCCTGGCGGAACGTACCGCCGATGATATTCTTTCGATGCTCAACATCGAAAAACGCTTTGCAGCCGGCGACCGGCTGCCGAGCGAAAACGAACTGGCAAATGAACTGGGCGTCAGCCGTACCACCCTGCGCGAGGCGGTCCGGCTGCTGGCCGCCCATCAGGTGCTGGTCACCGAACGGGGCCGCGGCACCTTTGTCCGGCAGGACTTCCACCCCAGCGATGCCAAGCTGACGCTGGAAAGCATGACCCCCGAGCTGATCGACGTCCGGGACCTGTTTGAGATGCGGCTGATCTTTGAGCCTGAGGCGGCCTACTATGCCGCCCAGCGGGCGACCGACGCCGAACTGGAGAGAATCCGCCATTATGCCGAACTGGAAGAGGAACTGATCGCCAAAGGGGAGGACCGGGCAGAGGTCGAGATGGCATTTCACAACTCGATCGCGACCGCGACCCACAACAGCTTTATCGGTGAGCTGGTGCCGCTGATCTACCGTTCCATCGACCGGGCACTGCGGCTGTCGGGAGATTTCCCCGACATCATCGCCAATGTCGTCGAAGACAACCGGCTGCTGATCGAGTTCCTGACCCGGCGCAACGCCGAAGGAGCACGCAGCGCGATGCGGATTCATATTATCCATGCAATGGACGGACTGGACACCGGTGTACAAACAAAAGGAGGATACGATGGCAGCAACCAGGAAAAAAATCACTTTTAAGGGACAGAGCATTGATGCCGTCATCCGCCAGTACAAACGCACCCGCCTGATCTCCTATGCGCTCTACTCGCTGGCTCTTCTGATGGTGATGATGAGTCTGACCTGGTACAGTGTCGACTCGCTCACCGCCCTGGGGCTGATACTGACGGTCGGGCTGGCGGTCTTTGCGGTGTATGTCATCCACAACATCGGGATTTACATGATGACCCGTTATCTTGAGATTTTGCGGGCAGACTGCGACCCGAAAAAATTCGAGGCGCTCTACTCCAAAATGGAGGTGCACCCCGACCGCCCAAATGAAATTACCTTCAACATCTGCCGGGCTATCTACTATCAGGGACGTTTTCAGGAGGCCCTGGACCGGCTGAAAGCGATGGGACGGCCAAAAGAAAACAGCTCGATGTATTTTCAGTATTACAATCTGCTGGCCAGCTGCTATGACGAGCTGGGCGACGTCGAAAAGCTGGTGCTGATCAAGGAAAAGATCGGCAAACAGGTCCTCTCGATGAAGGAAAAGGACCGCTACATCGGAAATGGCCGGATGCTGATGATGATTCTGGACCAGATGCTGACCCAGAAGGAAGGCCGCATCAGTCGCAGCCGGGCTTTATGCGAAGAGCTGCTGGACAACGCGACCTTTACGCTGGCCCGCATCCAGTGGACCTGCCGGCTGGCAGTGCTGGAATACCAATCGGGTACCGGACGCTCGGCGATGGAACACGCAGCCTATGTCATCGACGACGGAGGAAGTACCTTCTATGTCGAACGGGCGCGGGAACTGTACAAAAAATGCTGCGGACACGACTATGTCACCGAACAGGAACAGTTCCAGGCGAATCTGGCCGCCGGTATGTATGACCAGGAAAAAGAAGATTGATTCTGATTCCAACAGCCTTGGAAAGAAAGGGGTTTGCGGATGGAAGAAAAGAAGCTTGATCTGGAGGCAATCCGCGCCGAAATCGACACGGTCAACCAACAGATGCTGCAACTGCTGATCAAACGGCTGCAACTGTGCAGCGATGTCGCAGATTACAAAAAGGCTCGTGGCCTGCCAATCTATGTCCCGGAACGGGAAAAGGCAATCCTTGAATGGGCCGAAAATACGGCTGGTCCGCGTTTTGCACCCTATGCCGGCCGCTTTTTTGAACAGGTCATGCAGCTGGGCAGAGACTATGAAAACGGCGTCATGGGTGGGGCAGAAAGCGGGAAACTGCTTGCAAGCCGTCCCGATGCCATGCTGACGGAACGGATGGTCCTGCTGCCGCTGGAACCGGGCGACCTCAAACCGGTCTACTCGCTGGTATCCGATGCGGAATTGATGGACGGACTGCATATTTCCCCCAAAACATCTGAAGAGGAGACGCTCCGCTTTATTCGGGCGGAAACAACGCCGCCCGGTCTGGCTTACAAGGTGCTGCTGGCGGAAAATGCACAGTTTGCCGGATTGCTGCTGCTCAAGCCGGACCCCGATACCCCGGATAAGGTGCTGCTGTCGGTCGTCCTGTTCCGCAACTGCTGGCACAAAGGATATCTGACCGAACTGATCCCGGCGGCTGAAAAAATCGCGGTCAGCCGGCTGACTGCAAAATCTGTCTGGGGGTATGTGCCGGATGAAAACCTGTACGCGCTGCGCGCCTTCTTCAAGGCCGGCTATCAGGTCAACAGCGTCCTCTCCCTCCCGGATAAAAACTTCCAGGTGCTCTGCAAAATGATGGAGGCGGCGCCATGAAACCCAGGTGGATGCGCCATCTGCACACCATCAACCACCATAAATGGTTGGTTATGAAATATTGTTTTGCATTGGGGCTCTACCGGCAGGGGCTGACCCACGATCTTTCCAAGTATTCCCCGACTGAGTTTATCCCCGGCGTCAAATACTATACCGGCACCAGCAGCCCCCACAACGGGGAACGGGCGGTTCTCGGATACTCGGCTGCCTGGCTGCACCACAAGGGCCGCAACCGCCATCATATGGAATACTGGATCGACTATTCCACCGGCAGCGATGCCCCGCTGAGCGGCATGCGGATGCCGGAAAAATATGTTGCCGAGATGTTCTGCGACCGGCTGGCGGCTTGTCAGAACTACAACGGTGCCGCCTATAAGGACAGCGACGCATACGACTACTATATGCGTTCCCGCAGCCACTATGTGATGCACCCGCAGACGCAGGCGCTGCTGGAAAAGCTGCTCATCATGCTTCGGGATGAGGGACAGCCCGCGACCTTTGCCTATATCCGCAAAGAGGTGCTGCATAACGCACGATGACCGATTCCCTGCCGGGCTGGATGGATACCATCCGGCCCGGTTTTTTGCCTGTGATTTCAGCATTGGGCAGCGGGAAAAAATGATTGCTTTTTTTACCGATTTGGTATATAATATAAATGCTGTTCAGCCCCCGGCAATCCGTCGGTAAAAAGAAAAAGCTGTATGCCCTCGTAGTTAAATGGATATAACAAGTCCC
>DVLN01000030.1 GCA_018715465.1 Candidatus Faecivivens stercorigallinarum
GTTTTGATATTGAGGATACACAGGAGAAAATTCTTCTGACCTTTCATTTCAGCGTGCCAGGGCTCTCGGATTTTGCACCCCAGTGGACGCTGCCAAAACCCAAAAAACCGGTTTGTGATATCCACAGCGGCAGTTTCAGGCGTCTGGTATTTTCTTTGGGGCTGGTTGAACTGATCAGCTACTGGAAGATTGCCTGTCCGCCTAAAGTCATGATTGAGTGCGCAAAAATCGGCAAAGAACAGGTGTTGTGGTGGAAGCAGCAGTATCTTTCGGGGCTGGGCGAATTTTTCTATCGCAATGAAATTCCGGTATCTTTTGATGATTTTATGGAGATTGAAAGCCGTGGCGAAGATTTTACTCATCCCTGTACACACGAACAGCTGCCGCTTCATGGCTGCCTGATTCCGGTCGGCGGCGGAAAGGACTCGATCGTCACGCTGACGCTTTTGTCAGATATGCGGGAAGACAGCTTCTGCTATGTGATGAACAGCCGCGGTGCAACTGACGCATCCGCATTGACAGCTGGATATCGTCCCGATCAGATTTTGGGAATTCGGCGGATACTCGATCAGAATATGCTGGACTTGAACCGGCAGGGATACCTCAACGGGCATACGCCATTTTCGGCACTGGTGGCGTTTTCAGGCGTCATGATGGCGATGCTGTATGGGAAAGAGTATGTTGTCCTGTCCAATGAGTCGAGCGCCAATGAATCGACGGTACAGGGTCTCAGCGTCAACCATCAGTATTCCAAGAGCTTTCAGTTTGAGGAGGATTTTGACCGGTATATCAGGGAATATATCGGGTGTGCGGTCAGATATTTCAGTCTGCTGCGTCCGTGGAGTGAATTTCAGATCGCGGCATATTTTTCCGGGCTGAAACAGTTCCATCCGGTATTCCGCAGCTGCAATGCCGGGTCAAAAACAAATTCCTGGTGCGGAAAATGTGCGAAGTGTCTTTTTGTTGCATTGATTCTGACACCGTTCCTGGATGACAGCGCCATCACGGAAATTTTTGGACGGGAGATCCTTGAGGATGAAAGTCTGATCCCAATATTGCGGGAACTCTGCGGGGAAACACCGGAAAAACCGTTTGAATGTGTCGGCAGCCGGGAGGAAATCTCGGCGGCAATGGTTTTGGGAATTGAGCGGAGAAAGAAGCTCGGGCAGCCGCTGCCGGCGCTGCTTGGGTATTTTATGACGACGGACATTTTTGCTGCCGCTTGCCAGAATCCGACCCGTTATTTTCAATACTATCAGCAGGAAAATCTGCTGCCCGACCTGTTTGACAGGCGGATGCGCCAGGAAACAGAAGCGCTCAGACAAAAGTTTGCGAGGGATTTTTGATGCAGGAAATGAACAGAGATCAGTTGGCAGGGAAAGAAATATCCAAAAATCTTTTGCCACTTTATCATGTGATGCAGCCGATGGAGGGGAAAAACGTCCTGATTTTGGGGTACGGACGAGAAGGGCAGGCAACCCTTTCCATGCTGCAAAAGCTGGTCCCCGGAGCCAGGCTGACGGTTGCCGATATTCGCGAACAGAAGCTGCCGGAAGGTGTCGCAGGTGTGTTTGGAGCGGGCTATCAGGATGGTCTTACCGGATATGATGTCATTATCAAGTCGCCGGGCATTGTTCTGACCGATAAGTCACCGGCAGTGCTGGAGCGGGTGACCTCCCAGACCGAGCTGTTTTTGCGCGCCTACCGCAAACAGGTGATCGGAATTACCGGTACCAAGGGAAAGAGTACGACAACTGCCCTGACCTGGCATATCCTCAAAAGTGTCCGCCCGGACACCCTGTTGATGGGGAACATCGGGATTGCCGCCTTTTTGCAGGCGGAAGCAGTCGGACCGGATACGCTGATTGTCTATGAGCTGTCCTGCCACCAGCTGGAGTATATCTCAGTTTCCCCTCATGTTGCGGTATTGCTCAACCTGTTTGAGGAACACCTCGACCATTACGGCACTAAAGAAGCCTATTTCAACGCCAAACGGAATATCTGCCGTTTTCAGGACGCGGATGATCTTTATTTCTGCAATATCCTGCAAAAGGACGATGTTCCATCTGCTAAAGCCCGGCGTATTACCATGCAGCAGGCCCCTGACGCTGTCGCCGACCTTTCGGTCATTGGACGGGAAGTGCATATAGATGGGCATATTCTGCCGCTGCCGGAGGGGTGTACCCGTCTTGCCGGTGAACATAATCTGTATAATATCGGGGCAGCCTATGGAATATGCCGGCAGTTTGGCGTGACAGATGACCAGTTTATGGCGGCACTGTCGGACTTTGACCCGCTTCCCCACCGTTTGCAGCGGGTTGGAACATTTGATGGCGTGACCTATTATGACGATTCGATCTCGACCGCCTGTGAGACGGCGATCGGTGCGATGAAAGCACTGGCGGCAGAAGGGGTCGGAAGCATCCTGCTGGGCGGGATGGATCGCGGAATTGATTATACCAGTCTGGTGGAATTTCTGATGCAGGCGCCGGCGGACAATCCGGCCTATCTGATTCTGATGCCGGATTCCGGGATACGGGTCGGAGAGATGCTGCTGGAAAAAGGTTTTGATCGCAGCCGTCTGATCTTTACCGACGGACTGGAACAGGCTGTCCAGCAGGCAAAGCTGGTTACCCCAAAAGGCAAGGTCTGTCTGCTTTCTCCGGCCGCTGCAAGCTATGGCTTTTTTAAGAATTTCGAGGAGCGCGGCGAGGCCTTCCAGAGATATGTGACGCAAAAATAACCGGATTGAATGATCGGACAGGGTATATCCAGAGTTTTTTAAACGTATACTTTTACAGGATGTCAGCTGCAGATGATTGACCAGCAGCCCAAACCGGAACAGTCAGTCCCATGCAAAGTGGCAAAAATCCGTTGTAGAAACAACACTAAAATCGGATATTCGGCGAAAATCACAAAGCTTGCTTGACAAATTTGACGGTAACAGCTAAAATTAGAATATCTTATTTGTTCGGATTATTATTTCTGCAAAACAGGAATCTCCTCCCGCAGGTATCGGAGCGGTCGCTGACGGATTATGGACTGCCCGGACGGGAGTGACAGACAGGTCCTGCCCAGTTGAGGGACGTGGCCTTGTATTGGTGTATTTGTTTTGCAGAAAATCCCGCTGTCTGGATGGCTGTACCGGTTACAGGATGGACGTCAATGGGTCAGAGAAGAAGACCGGCAACGGATTTTCGCCGTCGGGGAAAAGGCGCAAATAGGGAGCTTTGCCGGAAAAGTGGCGGCAGAGCGGAGAGAATGGAATCTGGCAGTATCAGTCTGCCACAGACGCGGCGCGAAGAAAGTCTTCGGCCGGTACGGAAAGAGAAGGTATCTATAGTGGCCAATACACAGAATAAGAAAGTAATTGATGCAATTTTGTCTTCATCAGGTTCGGAAACTTCAGCGGCAAAACCCAAGTCTCCCCGTCGTTCCCGCCGGGTTAAGGGATTTGGACAGAAGACGGCTTCACAGGGAAGCTCGCTGCCTGAACTGGTGATGAGTGCGGCAGATGTCGCGGCCCTGGAGGCAGAGAGCGAAAAGAAACCGGAACGCCGCCGTTCCCGTCGGGTCAGCGGACGTTCCCGGGCGACTGGTTCCCGCGGAGTCAGTGTGGTCGATGTGGAAAAAGAGGGCATCCAGAAAGAAGTTCTGACGCCTGAAGCGGATTATGATTTGATTACCCCGCCGTCGCAGAGAAGCCGCCGCAGAAATTATGCGAGAACCAGCGAAGGAAAGAAACCAACCCTTCGCATTATTCCGCTGGGTGGTCTGAATGAGATCGGAAAGAACCTGACTGTTTATGAATATGGCAAGGATATTCTGATTGTCGACTGCGGTATGGGATTCCCGGATGCTGATATGCTGGGGGTTGACCTGGTTATTCCTGATTTTACCTATCTGGAAAAAAACAAGGAAAAGATTCGCGGCATAGTGATTACCCATGGGCACGAGGACCATATCGGTTCCATTCCCTATTTTTTAAAAAAATTTGGTGTCGATATCCCGATTTACGGCGCACGGCTGACGCTCGGCCTGATCGACGGAAAGCTGAAGGAACACGGCCTGTCCGGTAAGGCAAAACTGATCCGGTTTATGCCGGGAGATGTCATCAAATTGGGGACTTTTTCGGTTGAAGCAATTCATGTCAACCATTCCATTCCCGACGCGATGGCATTTGCGATTACAACGCCGGCTGGTGTCGTAGTGCATACCGGTGACTTTAAGGTCGACTATACCCCAATCGAAGGAAAAATGATCGACCTGGCGCGGTTTGCTGAGTTGGGCAAACAGGGCGTTCTCTGCCTGCTCTCGGAGTCTACCAACGCCGAACGTCCCGGTTATACCGATTCCGAGCGCAATGTCGGCAGGACGCTGAGCGCATTGTTCCAGCAGGCTGGCGACCGCCGGATCATTATTGCGACCTTTTCGTCAAATATTCACCGCATCCAGCAGATTGTCAATCTGGCGGCTGCCCATGACCGGAAGGTCGCTGTTTCCGGCCGGAGCATGGTCAATGTTGTGACGACTGCAATTGAGCTTGGCTATCTGAATGTTCCCAAAGATATTTTGATTGACGCCGACCGGATTGGCCATTATACCGCTGACCGGCTGGTGATCATCACAACTGGCAGTCAGGGTGAACCGATGTCGGCCCTGTCGAGAATGGCAGCAGGCGAGCACCGCAAGATCCAGGTCACGCCGGGTGACTTTATTATCATTTCTGCCAACCCGATTCCCGGCAATGAAAAGCATGTGACGCGGGTCATCAATGATCTGCTCAAACTGGGTGCCGAAGTCGTTAGCAAGTCGATGTATGAGGTGCATGTCTCGGGCCACGCATGTCAGAATGAGCTCAAGCTGCTGATGAGCCTGGTTAAGCCGAAATTCTTCGTTCCGATTCACGGCGAATACAAACACCTTTCCGAGCATGCGTCTCTGGCCCGTTCGATGGGAATTGACCCTGATCATATTCTGCTTGCTGATTTGGGGCAGGTGATCGAGTTGACGCCTGATTCGATGCAGCTGACCGGAACGGTTGAAGCCGGACGGGTATTTGTCGATGGATACGGGGTCGGCGACGTCGGAAGCGTCGTCCTTCGTGACCGCAAACATCTGGCGCAGGACGGCCTGATTATCGTGGTCGTCACGATTGAAAATGAGTCGGGCGCGGTTGTTGCGGGACCGGATATTGTATCGCGTGGTTTTGTCTATGTCCGGGAGTCGGAAGAACTGATGGAGACTGCGCGGCAGCTGGTCAAGGAAACGCTGGATGATTGCCAGCAGAAGGAGATCCGTGAATGGAGCGCAATCAAAATCCGCGTGAAGGATTCGTTGTCTTCGTTTATTTATAAGAAGACCCGCCGTGATCCGATGATTCTGCCAATCATTATGGAAATCTGAGGATAATGTCTGAGCCTGTCCCTGGGGCGGGCTCTTTTTTATATGGTGATCCTCAATGAGCGGCCAAAATGCCGGATATCGTTGACAAATGCAGGGGTTTGCGATAAAATTATCCTGTTAAGCTGAGGTAGTCTTACTACCTGATGTATTACTTTTTGTTGTTGAAATATTGCTTTATACAAAACGTATAATGCCCAGCCAACAGCGTATGCAATGAGGGGAGGGACGTGCGTTGAAGCGTCCAAGAGTATGGAACATCCGCGGTCATATGGTCGTACTGGCAGCCATCTGTCTGATACTGGCTGCGGTTACCTGGTTTATCCAGCCGGTTGCGGCGTATATCCTGATACCGTGTGCACTTGCGTACGGCGTATATATTCTGGTGCGGCTGCGCGGTCTCAACCGGCATCTGCGCGGGATGCTGACAGGCATCGCCTCTCAGCTGGACCCGGCACAGCAGGAACTGATCGAGCATTTTCCGATTCCCTGCATCGCAGTCAGCGCGTCCAGAGAGATTCTCTGGTACAGTGAGTCTTTTCAGCAGGAGGTTCTGGTCAAAAGGGAACTGATCGGGGAGTATATTGATCAGCTGACCGCGACCCAGCTGGAAGAGTTCTGCCAGAAGGATGAGTCGGTTCGAATTGGGGAGCGTTCCTATCGTGTAAGGGGAATGCACCCGGGTGACCTAACTGTTCCGATGAATGCTGAGGATGCTCATGCAGACAATGGGAAACATCATGGGGAAGACTTTTATCTGCTGTACTTTATTGATGTCACCGAGATGGAACGGGATGCGATGCTGTACCGGCAAACCCGTCCGTCGGTCATGCTGATCGTACTGGATAACTACAATGAACTGATGCAGAAGGCAAAGGAAAGTGAAAAATCCAGGATTCTGAGTGCAGTCGACAGCCTGCTGGAGGACTTCAGCAACCGGATGACCAATTCATTTATCAAACGGTACGACGGCGAACAGTTCTTGATGGTAGTTGAGGAACAGCATCTGGAAAAGATCATACAGAGTCGTTTTTCGATTCTGGATGATATCCGAAAAATTGAGTCCGGCGGCCTGTCGGTCACCCTGTCCATCGGTATCGGTCGGGGAGAAAAGACGCTTGCTGAAAGCGAAGCTTCTGCACGTCAGGCATTGGATATGGCGCTGGGGCGCGGCGGCGACCAGGCGGCGATCAAGACTGGCACGCTGTATGAATTTTACGGCGGCGTTTCCAAAGGTGTTGAAAAACGGACCAAGGTCAAATCCCGTATGGTTGCAAATGCGCTGTCTGAGCTGATTGAAAATGCGGACAAGGTTCTGGTCATGGGGCATAAATTCGGCGACCTGGACTGTGTCGGCGCGTCGGCGGGGATGGCGACTGCTATCCGTGCTTCCGGTAAAAAGGCATATATCGTCATCGACCGGGAAAAGAACCTGTCCAAGACGCTGATTGAGATGGTCAAATCGGATGATAACCATGATCTGTTTATCGACCCGGATGAGGCGCTCTTTTCAATCACATCCCATACTCTGCTGATTGTCTGTGATACCCATACCCGCAACCTGGTGGAATCCCAGCAGGTGTATGAGCGCTGCAAGACGGTGGTCGTCATCGACCATCACCGGAAGATGGTCAACCATATTGAAAACGCGGTTATTTTTTATCATGAGCCCTACGCTTCATCTGCCTCGGAGATGGTAACCGAGCTGATCCAGTATATGGGTGAGGATTGTACCATTACTTCGGTTGTCGCACAGGCGCTGCTTGCCGGTATCATGCTGGATACCCGCAGTTTTGCGATGCGCACAGGCGTGCGAACCTTTGAAGCGGCTGCTTACCTGCGCAGAATTGGTGCGGATACCGTCGTCGTGCGCAAGATGTTTTCCAATACGATGGATTCCTACCAGCGTAAATCCCGCATTGTCTCCAACGCACAAATCTACCGCAATTGTGCGGTTGCCCAGAGTGACTTTTCCTCCGATGATATGCGGGTCGTCGCTCCACAGGCTGCAGATGAGCTGCTGAGCATTGATGAAGTAGATGCTTCCTTTGTTCTGTATGAAACCAGTGGGGTGATCAATATTTCTGCCCGGAGTATGGGGCTGATCAATGTCCAGCTGATTATGGAGAAGATGGGCGGCGGCGGCCATCAGACGATGGCGGCAACGCAGCTGCGGGGTGTAGAGATGGAAAAAGCCAAACAGCTGCTGTTTGAAAGTATTGATGATTATTATACCAATCATAACTAAGTGACAGATTGGATAGAAGAAAGAGAGGTTTTTACAATGAAAGTTATTTTATTACAGGATGTCAAGGGCTCCGGTAAAAAGGGCGACCTGATCAACGCTGCAGACGGTTACGCCAGAAACTATCTGATTCCCAAAAAGCTGGCGATGGAGGCTACCGCGGGCGCGATCAACAATAAGAAGATTCAGGATGAGGCAAAGGCCCACCACGCTCAGGTAGAACTGGAAAATGCAAAAGCTGCCTGTGCCGAACTGACTGGCAAGCTGGTCACTGTCACCGCCCGTGCGGGAAAAGAAGGCAAGCTCTTTGGTGCAGTTACTGCAAAAGAAATTGCGGCAGCGGTTGCTTCCCAATACAAGATTGATGTCGACAAACGCAAGATCGGGCTGTCTGCTGAGATTAAAGCATTTGGTACCTTTGAATTCGACCTCAAGCTGCATACCGGCGTTGTTGCCAAAATGAAAGTCATGGTCAAAGAAGCATAACAAGAATAACAGGTTTGACAGGCGCGGAATTCCGGGAAAGGGGTTCCGCGCTGCAACTGTATATTTTGCTGCAAAATTACTTGAGGAAGGGAAGGAACACAATTGGCGGAAAAAACCGAACAGGTGATGGCAGAGGCCTACAGTCAGGGACTTCCATACAGCCTGGAAGCTGAGCAGTCGGTTCTGGGCAGTGTACTGATCGACCCGGAACTGCTTTCCACCATCATGGAAAAAATTTCTTCCCCGCAGGTCTTTTATACCGAAAAACACCGGCGGCTGTACAGCCTGATGATTCGGATGTTCAGCGAGTCAAAGCCAATCGACTATGTCACGCTGCTGGAAGAGGCCAGAAACGAGGAAATATTCGACAGCGACGCATCCGCACAGTCCTACCTGCTGCATCTGATGAACCAGGTCCCGACGACTGCCAACCTGACCAGCTACTGCAATATTGTGCTGGAAAAATATTATATGCGCGGACTGCTGACCGCTGCGACGGATATTGCCTCATCTGTACGGGAAGGGGACGGAAACGCTTCCGAACTGCTGGATGCAGCGGAACAGAAGATCTATGATATCCGGCAGGGACGACAGACCTCGGAACTGCGGCCGATTGGTGAGGTCATCATCGGGGTATACGACAACATTTATGAACTGAACCGGAAAGAGGATACCCGGATTACAGGCCTTGCTTCCGGGTTTCATCAGCTGGACCTGATTTTGTCAGGACTTAACCGTTCCGACCTGATCCTGCTGGCGGCCCGTCCCGGTATGGGCAAGACGGCCTTTGCGCTGAACATTGCCTCGAATGTGGGAATTAAATATCCGAATATTGATATCGCCATTTTTTCGCTGGAGATGAACAATTCCCAGCTGGTTTCCCGAATGCTCTGTTCAGAAGCACTGATTCCGTCGGATAAGATGCGCACCGGACGGCTGGAAAAGGAAGAATGGCGCAATCTGGCTGCTGCTGCCGAGCGTCTGACAAACACCCATATCTATCTGGATGATACGGCGGGTATCTCAGTATCCCAGATGAAGGCCAAGGTCCGGCGACTGAAAAACCTGGGACTGATCATCATAGACTACCTTCAGTTGATGACCAGTTCGACCCGGATTGAAAACCGTGTACAGGAGATCTCTCAGATGACCCGCGGACTCAAAATCATGGCCAAGGAGCTTAATGTCCCGGTCATCTGCCTGTCTCAGCTGTCGCGTGCCGCCGAACAGCGGCAGGGACACCGGCCGATGCTTTCTGACCTGAGAGAGTCGGGGTCGATTGAACAGGATGCTGACAGCGTTCTGTTCCTTTTCCGTGAGGAATACTATGCGGATGCAGAGGAGCGGGAAGGCGCTGACGATTCGATTCGCAATACCGCCATTTGTATTGTCGCCAAGAACCGCCATGGCTCAACGGGCGATGTTCCGATCGGATGGCAGGGGGAGTATACACGCTTCTCCAATCTGGAGCTGGGCAGGGAAGCTCCGCCGTTTTAACCGGCTGGATATGGAGGAATTTTCATGCAGAATATGCAGGTTTCTGCGTTTGAAAAGAAATTTATGCTGGACGGCCTTTCCGGGAAGTATCTGATCGTCGGATTTTCCGGCGGTGCTGATTCGACCAGCCTGCTCCACTTCCTTGCGGGAAAGCAGCAGCTGCTGGGATGCAGGCTGTGTGCGGTGCATCTCAACCATTGTCTGCGCGGGAAGGAAAGCGACCGGGATGAAGCAGCGGCAAAGGCGTTCTGTATCAGTCTGGGTGTTCCTTTTGTCAGCAGGCGGGTAGAAATCGGAGTGCTTGCCGCCCGCAGCCATCAGTCGGAAGAGGTGTGCGGCCGGGAAGAACGATACCGGCTGTTTGCACAACAGGCACTGCAAGCCCGGCAGCAGGGGATGGAGCCGGTCATTGTGACGGCACATACCCTGTCGGATAACCTGGAAACAGCACTGCTGCACCTGCTGCGTGGGTGCACACTGGACGGCCTGTGCGGAATTCCCGACAGAAGGCTGGTTGGTGATCTGCCGCTTGTCCGTCCGATGCTGCGTATCAGCCGGGAAGAGGTGGAAGGGTACTGCTCCTTTTACCAGCTGCCATTTACGACCGATTCTTCCAACCTGTCCGACCGGTATACCCGTAATTTCCTGCGGCTGCAGGTAATTCCTCAGCTGAAAAAGCTGAATCCTTCGGTAGAGACCGCTTACCTGCGGATGCGGGACAGCCTGCGGCAGGACAGAGATTATCTCAACAGTCTGCGGGATGACCTGCTGCGGCAGGCGTCAGCCGGCACGCCGGATGCTCCCCGGTGGAATACGGCGTTGTTGTCCGGTGCGCCGATGCCGGTAAAAAGCCGGGCGGCAGCAGAGATCTTGCGGGTCGTCGGCGCACAGGTGGACACCGCGTCGGTCGAAGCACTGACTGGCGTGATTGACGGGAGGAGCAGCGGTTATCTGGCGGGTGGTATCCGATTTTCTGTTCGTGGCGGGATGCTGTCGGCAGAGGATACCCACCGTTTTGTCGTCGGCGAAGGTTTTTTGCCGGAAGGCGGGGAAGGCAGGGCTGTGATTCCGTTTGAAGAATGGGACGGCGATGGACACCTGCTGGACAGCTGGGAAAAAAGCATGCTGCTGGCGGTATTTCCAGCTGATGAATGGCAGGAAAAACGGAAAGTTTATAAAAATTTATTATATTTTGCGGTTGATTATGATACAATAAAAGATAATGTACGGCTGCGCACACGTGGTCCGGGTGACAGTATCCGGCTGCCTGGGCGGGGCGGACGCAAGACACTGAAAAAACTGTTCCAGCAGGCGCATCTTTCCCGGCGTGAACGTGCGCTGCGTATTGTGCTGGCACAGGGTACAGAAGTTGTCTGGGTCGAAGGCTTTGGAACAGATGAACGTTTCCTGCCGGGTCCAAATACCATAAAGGTGCTGGTGGCATTTCAGGATGAAACCGCCGCAAAAGAAAGGATGAAGTCAGAAGATGAGCCACAGGATGATAGATGATATCGAAAAGGTTTTGCTGACAGAAGAAGATATCCAGAAAAAAGTCAAGGAAATTGGTGCCAGGATCACCCATGATTATGAGGGGAAGAATCTGATGCTGGTCAGTGTCCTTAAGGGCTCGGTGGCGTTCATGGCAGATCTGATGCGGGCGATTGACCTTCCGCTCAAGATTGATTTTATGAGCGTTTCCAGCTACGGCAGCGGTACCAGTTCAAGTGGAGTGGTCAAGATCGACAAGGACCTTGATATCGACCTGCATGGTGTCGATCTGCTGATTGTCGAGGATATCCTTGATTCGGGCAGAACGCTGCATTATATCACCAAGATGCTTTCAGACAGAGGAACCGCTTCGATTCGGATTGCCTGTCTGCTGGATAAGCCGGAAAGACGGGCAGTTCCGCTCAGTGCGGACTATACCTGCTTTGATATACCGGATAAGTTTGTCGTCGGGTATGGGCTGGACTACGACCAGAAATATCGTAATCTGCCTTATATCGGCGTGCTGAAACCGGAAGTATATGAATCATAAATGGCAAAATGCCAAGGAGAAAGGAGTGGTTTGATTGTCGAAAAAGCGCGGGACATCAATTATTGTTCTGATTGCCGTAGTGGTTTTTCTGCTGGTTTCATCGTCTTACCTGATGCGTCTGATTACACCCGAAACAAAACAGTACAACTATTCGGAAATCATCTATATGTTTGAAGATCAGAAGGTGTCTTCCTACGAGCTGGATCTTGGTTCCAGTGAAGTGACGCTCAAGATGGCCGATGGTTCCCCCGATATCATTTACCGGGTCGCGTCGCCTTCTTATTTTCTCGACTCGATTGAACCGTATGTGCAGCAGTACAATGAGGAACATCCCGATGACAGGATGACCTTCAACTGGATTCAGGCCAGTGACAACAGCTGGCTGTGGAGTTTGGTTCCATACCTGCTGATGATCGTCGCGATGGGTGCTCTGTGGTACTTCATGTTCAAGCAGACCAGCGGCGGCGGAAAGATGAACCAGTTTGGCAAAGCCAATCTGGTCAAGAATGACGGTAAAAACGCCCGGAAAACGACATTTGCCGATGTTGCGGGTGCTGATGAAGAAAAGGAAGAGCTCAAGGAGATCGTTGACTTCCTCAAGCATCCCAAAAAGTTCAACGAATTGGGCGCCCGTATTCCCAAAGGTGTCTTGCTGATGGGCCCTCCCGGTACCGGTAAAACTTTGCTTGCCCGTTCGGTTGCAGGTGAAGCGGGGGTTCCGTTCTTTTCAATCTCCGGTTCGGACTTTGTCGAGATGTTTGTCGGTGTTGGCGCATCCCGTGTCCGCGACCTGTTTGATCAGGCTAAGAAAAATGCGCCTGCGATCATCTTTATCGACGAGATCGACGCAGTTGGCCGTCACAGAGGTGCCGGTCTGGGCGGCGGTCATGACGAACGGGAACAGACTTTAAACCAGCTGCTGGTCGAGATGGACGGTTTTAGCAACAACGAGGGCATTATTGTCATCGCTGCAACCAACCGCCGCGATATTCTTGACCCGGCGCTGCTCCGTCCGGGACGTTTTGACCGTCAGATTGTGGTCAATTATCCCGACGTTAAGGGCCGTGAAGAGATCCTGAAGGTTCACTCCCGCAACAAACCGCTCGGATTTGACGTCGACCTGTCGGTCATCGCCAAGTCGACTGCCGGATTTACCGGTGCCGACCTGGAAAACCTGATGAACGAAGCGGCGCTGCTGGCCGCCAGAAAGGGTCATAAGGCACTTACCCTCCAGGATATCGAGGAGGCGACAATTAAGGTTGTAGCAGGCCCTGAGAAGCGCTCCAAGGTTATTACCGAGAAGGAGAAGAAGCTGACCGCATACCACGAGGCTGGTCATGCAATCACCACCTACTATTCTCCCACCCAGGACCCTGTCCATGAGGTTTCGATTATCCCCCGCGGTGCGGCAGGCGGTTACACCATGTCGCTGCCGGAGCATGACAAGAGCTATATGGGCAAGAAGGAGATGGAGGAAAACATCGTCACCCTGTTGGGCGGACGTGTTGCCGAATCGCTGATCCTGGACGATATTTCGACCGGTGCTTCCAATGATATCGAGCGCGCGACCAAGCTTGCCCGTTCGATGGTCACCCGGTATGGCTTCAGTGAAAAGCTCGGTCCGATTGTCTACGGACAGGATGACGGAGAGATCTTCCTTGGCCGTGACCTGGGCACCACCCGCAACTATTCCGAAGAGGTAGCCGCCGAGATTGACGGTGAGATCCGCCGGATTATTGGAAATGCGTATGCTTCTGCACGCACCATCCTTTCGGAGCACATTGATCAGCTGCATATGATTGCACAGTATCTGATCCGCAACGAGAAGATCAACGGCAACACCTTTATCCAGCTGATGAAGGGTGAATTGATTCCAGACACGACCGACGCGATGCCGGCGACGTCTCCCGCAGCCGGAGACGCATCGCTTGCCGACAGCACATCTGTGCCGGAGATGCCGACTGTATCTGCGGATGATGTCAACGAAAATAACTGATTGATTTTTACAGCGAAAAAGCCGCGGCCTGATTAAGGTCCGCGGCTTTTTCGCGTATACAGTCTTATCCCACAGCAGGAGGCTCCTGGTAGCTCTCTGCGGGGGTTGTAGACGATTGCTGCTGTTGGGAGGTAATTTCCTCATTGGATGTCTCAGATTGCTCTGATGGGGCCTGTGGCTGTGAAGAGGAGGTATTTTCGTTACCGGATGATGTGCGCTGGTCAGTCCCCGCCGACAGATATCGAACGCCGTCGATATGCAGGGCCCGGATCATGTGATATGAGTAGGTGGAGATTGGGCGGAAAGCGGAATCCCGGTCATGTGCCGCGATGATAATGCTGTCCGGGTCGGGATTTTCAGACAGCAAGTCGGTGACCAGTACGGTATGTCCAAAGGTATCCGGGTCCTTGATCGCCATTTGGATGACATCACCGGGCTGTACCTGACGCAGTTCTACCTCATGGCCGAAAGGGCCAGGCCCTTTGTTGGTGGTGAAAAAGTCCCAGAAATAGGGAACGCCCGTCCAGGAGGGAGAGCGGTTGTTCAATGAGATGTAATACCAGCCGTAGGTCGGGGTATAATTCATAACACCGGCAGCGTAGTAGATAGCCTGAGAGACAAAATTGGTGCAGTCGCCGCCCAGCTGGTCAAAGGAATAGTAGTTGGGATTGCGGCGGTAGGCCCAGTAGTTTGCGTATTGGACAGCCTGTTCCCGGTAATAGGGTGCCCGTATCAGTTCATAAGTAGGATAGAGTGCAGCGGGAGCAGTTTCGTTTGGCATAGGAGATCTCCTTTCTGGATGGACTTACCGTCAGTCTATGCAGAAGGGAAAGGGAATGTGCGAAGAATTTCCAAGTTTACAAATGAATGGTTGCAATTGGGACGCGGGTATGATACGATGAAAGAAAAACGTTTCACCGCAGGTTCCCGACCTGCGCCGAAAGGAGAAAATACTGCACAATGGAAACACTTAAAACGCTTTATCAGCGTTATCGGGAGATTATCAATTACCTTTTCTTTGGTGTACTGACAACAGTTGTCAACTATGTCACCTATCTGGTTATGTCCCCTTTTTTTGTATTGACAACCGTTCCGACTGTTGTCGCGTGGGTCTTATCTGTCCTGTTTGCCTATCTGACCAATCGAAAGTATGTTTTCTGTTCTCATTCGACCGGACGGGATGCGTTGAAAGAGGCAGGCGGTTTTGTCACCGCACGGGTTATGTCCGGGGTGCTGGATGTGGCGATTATGTGGGTTTTTGCCGACTGTATCGGCTTTAATGATTTGGTGATCAAGCTGCTGTCCAATGTGGTGGTTGTCGTGTTCAACTATGTTGCCAGCAAGCTGGTGGTGTTTGGCAAAAAGAAAAGCAGATGAAAGGTTGGAGACTTAAGATGACGGAAAAAGATATGCGGGAAGAAAGAATCTCGGGTGAAGAGATCTTTGAGGGCCGGGTTGTACACCTTGTACGGGATACCGTTCGGCTGCCTGACGGTCAGACGGCAACCCGGGAGGTTATTCTCCATCCGGGTGGAGTTGGTATCCTGCCGCTGATGGAGGATGGGACGGTGCTGATGGTGCAGCAGTTCCGGTATCCGGGTCATTCGGTTCTGACGGAGATCCCCGCTGGGAAACTGGAGTATGGAGAAGATCCGCTTACCTGTGGAAAACGGGAGTTGAGCGAAGAGGTTGGCGCGTCGGCTGCAAACTGGGTCTTTTTGGGCAACATTTATCCGACGCCGGCGTATGACAGCGAGATCATCCGCATCTATCTTGCGACCGGTCTGTCTTTTGGTAAGCAGCATCTGGATGAAGGAGAATTTCTCAATGTCGTCAGGGTTCCGCTTGCAGAACTGGTGGATCAGGTGATGGACGGAAAGATCTTTGACGCCAAAACCCAGATTGCGATTCTCAAGACGGCGCGGCTGCTGGAAAAAGGACTGCTGCCGCAAAATGAAGGGAAAACAAAGGAATAACATGCATTTTGTTGATGATTTCGACATCATTGTGCACAAAATACATGGTTTATTTTAATATAGTTTGCTCAAATTCATGAAATGTTTACAGATTTATTTTGACATTCCTGCAATTTCATGCTACACTATATTTA
>DVLN01000031.1 GCA_018715465.1 Candidatus Faecivivens stercorigallinarum
TGTCGGAATAAACAGATGCAAACGATGGGCTGTCCTCTGATTCTCAACAAAAATGCGCAGAATCCTGCTATGATTTTTGTTGACAGGGATGGCCCCGCTATGCTACAATTAATATAAAGTACTTTTATAAAAATATTAGCTATTTTCTGTGCCCGTACACATTGGAGGTCTGTCATCATGAAATTCCGTAATCCTATCGTCCCAGGCTATAATCCCGACCCTTCCATCTGCCGCAAAGGGGATACCTTTTATCTGGTCAACTCGTCGTTTGAATTTTTCCCCGGCGTACCCATCCGGGAAAGCAAAAACCTGATCAACTGGACCCAAACCGGCTACGTCCTCGACCGGGAAAGCCAGCTGCCGCTGACCGGCTGCAACCCTTCCGGCGGAATCTTCGCACCGACCATCCGTTACCATGACGGGATGTTCTATATGATCACCACCAACGTCAGCCGGATGTGGGCGGGCGGCAAAGCTGGCAACTTTATTGTCCATTCTGAGTCCCCAAAAGGCCCCTGGTCGGAACCCGCCTGGATTGACCAGATGGGCATCGACCCGTCCATCTTTTTCGACGACGATGGCTCCTGCTGGTATACCGGCACCGGATACACCGAACAGGGACAGGGTATTGTCTTCTTCCAGCTCGACCCGATAACCGGCGAAATCCTCTCTGATAAAAAGATTATCTCCTTGGGCTCCGGCGGAAAATGCCCCGAAGGCCCGCATATGTACAAAAAGGATGGCTGGTATTATCTGATGCTGGCAGAAGGCGGAACCGAATTTGGTCACATGGAGACCATCGCCCGCAGCCGCAACATCGACGGACCGTTTGAATTCAACCCTGCCGGCCCGTTGATGACCGCACGCAACACCAACGGCCACCCCATCCAGTGCACCGGACATGCCGACCTTGTCGACGATATCAACGGCAACTGGTGGGTCGTCTCGCTGGGCACCCGTCCGATCGGAACCATGACCCATCACCTCGGAAGAGAAACCTTCCTTGCCCGCATCGACTGGGTAGACGGCTGGCCGGTTATGCGGGATGATGGACTGATGCAGCTGGAACCGGATGAAGAACTGCCCGCCGCAGAAACGGTACAGCCGGTCTGCGACGACATCCACTGTGATTTCACCAAAATGGACAGGCTTCCAGCCGTATTCAGCTGGCTGCGCAACCCGGTTATGGACAACTACAATCTGACCGGCAGCGGGCTGCTGCTCAACGGCACCGCTGAACGCCTTTCCACCCCCAACACCACCCCGACCTTTACCGGCATCCGTCAGACCCAATTTGCAACCTGTTCGACCGCTGTCCTGTCGGCTGATTTGCCGGAAGGCTGTTCGGCAGGTATCACCGCTTATGGTATCCATACCCACCACTATGACCTGCTGGTTACCCGGCGGTATGGAAAGCTGTATGCACAGCTGCGCAAACACCTGTATGATATGGAGATGGTGACAGCCGAAATCCCGCTTGCTGACGATGTCAAAGACATTACCCTGAAAATCACCTCCGACCGGGATTTCTACTATTTTGCAGTTGACACCGGCGCGGGTTTTGTTAACCTCGGCAGCGCCATGACCATCGGGCTGGCGACCGAAATAACCGAGATGATGACCTTCACCGGTACGTTTATCGGGCTGTTCGCTGAAAACGGATTGGCACGGTTTACAGCATTTGACTACACGGCCAAATGGGAAGGCGCACAGGAAAGGCACTACTAATATAATAAGTTTAACATGAAAAGAAAAACAGTCTCTCTGCCAGAATAATACAGCAGAGAGACTGCTTCTTTTTGTTCAGCGATTCAACCAGACTGTCCTTGCATCAAAGCCGGTGATCCCTTCCAGTTCAGAGCGGGCAACCGCAATCGACACCAGCCAGCCTTCCCCGCCTCCTGCACTTTGCTGTGAACAGGAAATCCCGACCGACAGGGTATCTTCCCTGCGGCGAAGATAGGCCATCCCCGGCAGATATTCTTCCGTCCCGTCAATCGCGTATACCAGAAGCAGATCATTGCTTTCAAAAAAAGACTGGTCATATTCCTGTATCGCTTCCGAGAAAGATACCAGCCCCGGCGCTGTCTGATCAAAAGACAGTTCTGTCTCCATCTCCCGGAAAAATGTATCCAGCTCCTCCACGCTTTCCAGCCGGATAACCGGCAAAAAACGAATGGCACTAACAGCGGGACTGCCTGTATTTTCCGAGTCCATTCCAAACATCTGGAAGAAGGCTTCATCCGAAAATCCGACCGGGCTGAGCTGCCAGCTGTAACTGCAATCGGTGACAACAGGGTTATCCTGATGCTGCCGGATATATTCTTCCACATCGCCGGTACGGATGTCGATGTATTCATCGGTACCGTCTTTTGCGCTCAGGTAGATATACATGGGTTCACTCTCCGGGCCTGCCCCGCCGATTGAAAGGGTAAACATTTCGTCAATCGGATAAAGACGGATATACAACCCCGAACCGGTCTCGATACAGTCGTACTGCTCAAAATCTGCCCAGCTGAGTGCTTCTCCCTTACCGGAAAGTGCTGTCACGTCCGAAAGCTGCAAAACCGGTTTGGGCTGCTCAGACGTTTCCGACTCCGCCTGCCCCTCTTCCATTTCACTGTCAAAGCAGGCACGGATGACCACGATATACTCCGCCTGCTCCAGCCGCTCCGGTTCGCGGGTCAGTATCTCACAGTCAAATACCTGCACGCCGTTCCCCATATCAAAGGCCAATGCGGCAAGAACCTGTTCGGTGTCAGGCTGTACCGCGATCTTTTCGCCCTCTTCAAAAGAGGTAAACGACCAGCCGGCTGCCTGTTTCCCTTCCGGCAGCTGGAAACTGGTCAACAGCGAACCGCCATACTGTCCGGTGTCGATCTGGATACTGACGCTGCCATTCTCCCGATCGAAACTGGTTATGACTTCCAGCTGTTCCAAATAACGGGTAAAGGACACCGGAGTGCTTTTCACACATTCCCCATCCGACCACTGTTCTGCATAAATCCTGCCGCTGCCGGTCTGTCGGCCGATATCGACCGCAAAGTCCGCGTTCCAGCTCCAGCTTCCATCCTCTACCCCCAAAAGCCGAATGGTGTCCTGTGCAGGCCGGGGATTGGTCAGCAAACACGTCCCCAGGATGGCCACAAATACAACAGCAATCACGATCCCCCAGACTTTCGGCCTTTTCCATCGGGACAGGTTGCGGATTCTGCCCCCGGTATCCCCTTCGCCAAATGCCAGCGGCCCGCCGCAGAAGCGGCGATGAGCCGACATTCTGAGCAGCGACGCCGAATAATCCGCCCGAATGCCTTCTCCCAGTTTGCCGACTACCGCTTCGTCACAGCTCATCTCCATATCCCGCCCGGAAAGCACAAATGCCAGCCATACCAGCGGATTGAACCAATGGATACTGAGTGCGATATAGGCCAGCAGGCGGGTCAGATGATCCACCCGCCGAATATGGCACTGCTCATGCAGGAGGATATATTGCAGTTCCCCGTCAGACATATCAGAGGAAAAACCGGACGGCAGATAGATCTTCGGAAATAAAATCCCCCAGACAAACGGAGATGGAATATCGTCCGACAGCCGGATATTGCGCCCGGCCGGGACCGACGCCGCCAGCTTTTTCCGCAGACGCAGGGCAGATATTCCGGCATAGCCCAGCATCCCGGCAGTTCCCGCCAGCCAGATCATCCCAAGCACTGGAAAAACTGTCCTGTACACCGTTTCTGGCTGGCTGACCCCGTCCGGAGCGGTCACGGTATAATATTCCCCTTCACCTGAATCAACCGGCTGGCGCCCGGCTTCTATCGCTGCGTCATAGCCGTCGTTGTTCTGGTGAAAGATGCGGATATCGCCGGTATCATCATCCGCCCAGTCGGACAGCACCTTTCCTTCGCTGACCGGCTGCGGAATCAGTGAAACAGGAGATGCGACCGCCATCGGACAGAGCAGCCGGAACAGCACCACTGACCAAAGGACATATGAAATCCACTTGGGAGCCCGTTTCAGCAGCAGCCGCGCCAGACAAACCAGCAGGATCACAATACTGCCGGTTAAGCTCATCTGTACAACCGCTGCAAAAAGATCTGTCAAACCTGCCATCAGGTCCATCTCGTCGTCACCTCCGCATCTCTTTGATCAGCTGTTCCAACTGGTCGATCTCCCGCTCGGACAGCTTTTTTCTGCTGCTGAACGCCGCGACAAAGGCCGGCAGTGACCCGCCGAAAGTCTCGTCGACAAACTGCTCGCTCTGCGCGGCATAAAACGCATCCCTGGAAATACAAGCGGTCACAATACCATTCTGATTCTGAAAAATTCCACGGTCACACAGCCGTTTGAGGACGGTATAGGTCGTGGATTTTTTCCAGGTCAGTGCATCCTGCGCAAGTCTGACCAGCTGACTGGAAGGCACCGGCTCATTCTGCCAGATCATGTCTGCAAACTTTGCTTCAATCACACCCAGTTTTATATCGCCCATCTGCGAACACCTCCAAAAGTATTCTATACCCTGTAGACCTATTTTTAGTCTACAACATGTAGACCCTTTTGTCAAGACCTTCCAACAAACAAAAAAGGCGTGCCGCAGCACGCCTGAAAACAATCTATTGGTTATGCTCCATCATAAACGGAAGCATCGGCTGTCCTTTCCTGAACTGGGCCGGTGTGACGCCGTACAGCTTCCGGCACCAGTCGGTCATCGAACGGGCCGACGGAAAACCCGCCTGCAATGCGCTGATCCCAACCGATGCGCCAAACTCGGTCATATAGGCGAGCGCGTACCGCAGCCGCACCTGCGCCAGATACTGACCAAAACTCATCCCGACATACTTTCGAAAGTAGCGGCAAAAGTAGTTTTCCTGCAATCCCACATGAGCAGCCAGCTGGGAAAGCGACAGCTCCTCTTTAAAATGCTGCTCAATATACGACAGCGCCTGCCGGGCCAGGTAGTCTTCCTTCTGTGCCGCACTCCGGCTCTCTTCCCCTTTTACAAGACAGCCGTCCAGCAGATACCAGACAAGTTTCCAGAGCAGCGCGTTGGTCAGCGCCTGACTGTATGGCCGTGACTGCTGTTTGCATTGATATATCTCGGTCAGCACCCCTATGATCCGCTGCCGGGTATCGCCCTGCGGCGGAATGACCAACCGGCTGCCTTCAAAATCCGGACAGGCAGTTTTTAGCATCTCGATCGACAGCAGAACAACCAGTCCCTTGGACTGCCCGGCATCGCGGGCACGGGTGGTATGCACAACATCACTGTTGATCAGCGATACATCCCCTTCTGCGACCTGGCGGCTAACCCCGCCTTCAATCACAATCAGCGGGTTTTGCAGTACCAGCGCCATCTCTACCGCACTGTGCCAATGAGGGCGGGTACTGCTCCGGTTCCCCGGCAGATCATAACAGACAACCATCGCCAGATCTCCCGCGCCAGGTTCGGAATACTGGACCTGCTCATAATAGATTTCCTGCGCCAACTGCTTATCCCCCCCTTTTTAATGTCTGTCCGTCAAACCAACCTGTCCTGGCCCTGAAAATCGCGACAGCCTCAGATTATTCTCTTGCTTCGTCCAGATAACTCGCCTGCAAATCCGCCAGATGCAAAAGCAGTGCGAGCGGAACTTTCTCAAAGGCCGCTGAAACACTGTTGTCCCCCGGCTTGGAGTCAAACCCGCCCATATGGAAACGAATGGCAATCGCTTCTTCCAGCGACAGCCGGACAAACCGTTCGATGATGAATACACTCTTTTCCCCGTGTCCATAGGGGATTTGTTCATCAACCGTATAGTACGGTTTTTGCACCCAGACGCCGTTTTCCTTGACATTGCGGGTATCTTCCCGGTAAAAGTTGACCTTGCACAGGTCGTGCAGCAGGCCTGCAACCGCGATCGTCTCCTCCGAATAGGGGCACTGGTCACCAAACTCCGATGTACAGAGCTTCTCCAGCCGCTGATATACATGGACACTGTGCTGCATCAGCCCGCCGGCGCAGGCGAGGTGATACCGTGTGGAAGCCGGCGCTGTGAAAAAATCCGCCTTTTCCATCCATTCCAGCAGCCGGTCTGCTCCCCGGCGGGTAATCTTCTGCTGATACAGCGCGATAAACTCCTCTTTGCTGATCATTGCCGTCTCCTTTCCAGCCGAAAACAGGTTATTCGCTCAGTGCGTAGGCTTTCATCAGCCCGTACATCTCCCGCAGCGAATCAATGTGCGTCCGTTCATAGCCATGCGACGCCAGACAACCATGTCCGATCGCCGCGTGCCGGACATCATACCCGGCCTGCAATGCAGGGTCACAGTCGGTCCCGTAACCGGGCGTAAAGACATCCACCTCATACTGAATACCTGCCCGCTCAGCCGCGTCAATCAGTTCGCGGGTCAGCTCAATATGATACGGGAAACGGGAATCCTTGGCAAAAATGGTTGCTTTATGTTCATCAGAAGTCTGTTCCGGGCCAACCGGCGCAATATCCAGCGCGATCAGGTCTTCGGTCTGGGGCGGAATCCAGCTGCCGCCGTGGAGAATCTCCTCATAGAAGGTGAAATAGGCGGTGATATTGCGGGAAGGGGTGATCTTATTCTCCGACATATATTTCATCAGTGTCAGCAGTACCGCGGAACAGGCCTTGTCATCAATAAACCGGGATTTGATAAATCCGCCAGCCATTGTGAAATGCGGGTCGAGCGCGATCAGGTCGCCGGTACGGATACCGAGTGCGCGGGTATCCTCCGCCGAATGGACATCCTCATCCAGCACGATGCAGATATTCTTGTCATAATCCGCCGCCGCGTTATAAACATCGGCAGGCGTCACATGGACACAGGACTGAATCCGCTGAACAGTCCCCGAGTAGACGCCGCCGCGGGAATGGACCCGGACATTTTCATGTTCAGCTGCACTGGCACGCAGCCCGCCGACCGGCACTACCTTCAGCGTCCCGTTGGGGTAAATATGCCGGACCATCAGCCCGATGTCGTCCAGATGGGAGAGCAGGCAAAGACTGTTGCCCTTGCCGCCGAGGTCGCACCAGATCCCGCCCTTGCGCAGTGTCTGCGGCTGGTAGCCCATCCGCTCCATCTCTGCTGCGACATAGTCCTGAATCTCTCGGAACTGACCGGAGGTCGAGTCAATCGCCAACAAGTTTTTCAGCTGGGTCAGCATATATTCCTGATCAAACGTTTTCATCATTTTG
>DVLN01000032.1 GCA_018715465.1 Candidatus Faecivivens stercorigallinarum
GGTCGGAACGGTTTCAAGAGCTTTTAATAATTATCCCGATATCAAACCGGAAACTCGTCAAAGGATTTTACAGGTTGCAAAAGAACTTGGGTATTCCCCTACATTGTCTGCGAAGAATCTGTCGTCCAAGAAAAGCTCAGGAATGGCATTGATTCTGTCCCAGCTGCTGAATGAACAGGTTGCCGGACGGGATGCCGATGGCCGGGTATTCATGCAGCGTACAACGGAGGATTCTTCGTTTCTGATCATGTGCGGTGCATGCCGTTACGCGATTGAACGGAATCTGGACATGCCGGTGTATGTCTATTCCAGCGAGCTGCAAAACCGCAAGACATATGAACAGTTTTGCCGGGAACACCGTTTAGGCGGGGCACTGCTGTTTGGATTGCAGACCACCGATAATTATTATAAAGCGTTGTCCGAATCGGTTTTGCCCTGTGTAACAGTGGACACGCGGGTAAGCGGCGAAAATGTCGGCTATGTCGGCACGGATAACATCGCGTCCTACCGGATGCTGACCGAGTATCTGATAGATCAGGGGCATCGTGAGATGCTGGTGCTCAACGGCAAAAAGGTTGCGACCGTCTGTCTGGAAAGACTGGCGGGGGTATATGAAGCCTACACTGCGTATGGAATGGAGTTCAGGAGCGAGAATGTGCTGTACACCGATTTCTGTGAATATGAGATAGAGAATCTGGTTACCCATTATGTCGGGAAATACGGAAAAGGCCGGGCGACCGCTTTTTTGTGCATGTCGGACCTGATCGGCGTTACTGTGATCAGGACGCTGCAAAAGATGGGATATTCGGTACCGAAAGATTTTTCGGTGGTCGGATATGATGGAATGGCGTGTGGACGGTTTGTTTACCCGGGGCTGACGACTATTGATCAGAACCTGGAAGCGAAGGGATACGCTGCTGCACGACTGCTCAGCCGGATGATGAATGGCGATAGGGAAAATAAAGAGGTCCTGATGCCATATCAGATGGTCAAACGGGGAAGTGTTGCACCGCCGTGGAATCTGGAAAGAGAAGCTGAGTAACTCAGCCTTCTTTTTTAATAAAGTTCAAAAACGTTTTCGTATTTAATCTGTATTTGATTTTATTAATTTGTTTAAATACAATGATGTTTTTGGCTTTTACATAATTCGTCCGGTATCTGCTTATTTGAAGTATGACCGGCTACAATATAGAATGCAATGCCATTTGGCTGCAGATAAAAATTGCTGTTCAAAATTTTAAACCTTAGGAGGAAAACAAAATGAAAAAACAAATCCTTGCTTGTTTAACCCTCGTTGCTATGGTTGCTTCTCTGGCTTCCTGTGGTAACACTTCCAGCACCGGCAGTTCCGACAGCACAGCTTCCGGCAGCTCCGATTCCACCACCGGCACTGCTTCCGGCGAAGAGGTTGTTCTGACCCTTCCCACCTATTACTGCGGCGAGAACGTCGGTGCAGTTTACTTTGAGCCGGCTGTTGAGCGGTTCAACGAAAAGTATGACGGCCAGTATGAGATCAAGCTGGAGGAGGTTGTTGAGGCTTCCTACAACGACAAGATGTCCACCCTCGCTCAGTCCGGCAAACTGCCTGTCCTGATCTCCGGCGGTTCCGCCGAATGGATCAACACCGTCCTGATCCCCCAGAAGCTGTACTATGATACCAAAGACTGGCTGAATGAGTCCGGCATCATTGATCTCTGCCTGGATTCTTCTGTTGAGTATTCCACCCAGGAAGATGGTTCTATCATCGGCGTGCCGGCCGTAACAGTTTCGACTGTCGGCCTGTACTACAATGGCGCAAACTATACTCCTGACAAGAATGTCGCTGAGATGAGCGTTGATGAGTTTGTCAGCTCGCTGAACGGCCAGAACGTGGCATGGCAGACTGTTGACAACGCCTGGACCTCGATGCTGTTCCTGACCGCGCTGGTTGCCAACGAAGAGGGCGGTGCTGAATGGCTGCAGGAATATGACGGCACCAAGTGCTATGATTACAACACCGACTGGATGATCTCCGCTGTCACCAAGCTGGTTGACATCTGGAACCAGACCGGCGGTTCGACCTATGTCGGCAAGGCTTACGCTGACGCAGCAAACGACTTTATGAGCGGCAACTCTGCTGTTATCTGCAACGGTACCTGGATGAACTCTGAGTTCAGCGCAGACGGCTCTGCAAACTGGTCCAACGGCTTTGACGGTGCAAACGTCCATGCTGACTACTATCCTGGCAATGTTGCATTCTGCAACACCAAAGTTTACGGCAGATGGTTCCTGACCAACAACTATAATTCCGATGCTGAACTGGAAGCTGCAAAAGCATTCCTGGAATTCATCTACAGCCCTGAAGAGCTGGAAACCTTTGCTCTGACTGAAGGCTGCCAGATCCCGAACCTCGAGCTCTCTGAAGATTACCTTGCTTCTCTGGAAGAGAACCAGCTGATCAAAGAGCAGAACGAGAAACTGGCGGAAGATACCCTGATAGTTCCGACCATCGCTTCCATCATGCCTGACTCGGTTGCCAACAGCGTTCTGGCAAATGTCCTGACCCAGCTGGTCAACGGCGCAATCACTCCTGAAGAGTTCTGCAATACCCTGACCGTTAAGTCGGAAGAATCCAAGGCATAATATGCGTCTGTCGGCGGAGGGAGTGGTCCTCCCTCTGCCTCCCGGCAGGGATTATACAGAAAGGATGAGTCATCATGGCCAAAGCCAAACAGCCGTACGGTAAGGTTGAAAAACAGTATTTCAAATGGATCTATCTGTTTTTGCTGCCGACTGTTGTAATCTTTGCATTGTTTTATGTTCAGCCGATCTGGACGATGCTGTGGACATCATTTACCAAATGGGATGGTTTCAACGCACCGTCATTTAACGGCGTAAGCAACTATGTTCGCGTATTTACCAATTCTGCGGCTGCGATCTCCCTGAAAAACCTTCTTTATTGGTCGATCATCGCAATGACCCTGCACGTCGGCTTCGGCGTACTGGTCGCGTTTGTTCTGTACCATCATCCCAAGGGCTGGAAGTTCTGCCGTGCGGTCTTCATGATCCCGAATGTTATTTCGGCAGCAGCCTGGGCACTGATCTACCGCTTTATTTTTGACGATAATGTCGGTCTGCTCAACGGTGCAATCCGCAAGATCTTCCCCAATTTCCACGTTCAGTGGTTTTATACCTCTCCTGCCGCGTTCTGGGCAGTTACCTTTACCTGGCTTTTCTACGCAGTTATCGTTACCCTGGTCGTTTTGCAGGATTTGATGGCAATTCCGACTGAGCTGGATGAAGCAGCTCATCTGGATGGCTGCACCGGATGGCAGCTGACCCGTTATATCCATCTGCCGCTCTGCCGAAACGCAGTTGGTACTGCCATCCTCTGCTCGATCACTTCCCGTATCTCGATGTATGAATGTATCGCACTGACCACTGCCGGTGGCCCTGGCGACGACACAATGTCGCTGTCGGTTCTGCTGGTCCGTGCAATCACCGACTATAACTATGGTTACGCCAACGCAATCGGTGTCATCATGTTCATTTTCGGACTGATTATCCTTGCGGTCATCAACAAAGTCTTCCGCATGGGCGAGTCTTCGCTGGGATGATTTCGAGCAACGGGTTCCGCCTGTGGGCGGCATCCGCCAGAAAGGAATGGAAAGAATGGTAACAGGAAAGAAAGATTTCCGTTGGGTCCTGACCCGTATCATGATGTACATTGTTATGATCTTTACCGTCGCAGTGTCCATCTTCCCGATTATCTGGGTCGTTATCTCGTCGTTTAAAACCAACGCCGAGATTCTGGGCGGTGCGCTTACTGTACCGAGCGGCTTTTCTGTCGGTGCGGAAGCATATCGTTATCTGTTTGAGCAGTACAATTTCTTGCTCTACTTTTTTAACTCGCTGCTGATTTCGACCATTTCCACCGCGGTATCACTGTTGTTTTACGCGATGGGCGGTTATGTCCTTGCAAAATTCCGGTTCCCTGGCCGTGGCATTCTCTTTGCGCTCTTTACGATCACAATGCTGGTTCCCGGTCACTCCAAGGCACAGCCGATCATGCAGCTGATTGTCAACTTCAATCTGTATGACACCAAGACCGGTGTCACACTGGTATACCTCTCGAGCGGCATGGCAATGTCGATGTTCCTGCTCAGAGGCACCTTCCTTTCGATCCCCAAGGAACTGGACGAATCTGCAATGCTGGACGGCGCAGGTTTCTTCCGTACCTTCTGGTCGATCAACTTCCCGCTTGCCAAGAGCGGCCTTGCGACGGCAGGCATCCTGATGTTCCTCGGCAACTGGAATGAATACTTCTATGCGGCTCTGCTCACCTCAAGCGAACAGAACCGTACCCTCCCGGTTGCTTTGCAGTTCTTCAACCAGTCGTTCTCGTACGACTATACCAAGATGTTTGCGGCTTTGACGATTGTTGTACTGCCCGGTATCCTGCTGTACATGTGCGCACAGGAACAGGTTCAGCAGTCGGTTGCGACTTCGGGTATGAAAAACTGAGTTTATCTTTTCAAAATCTTGGATTCCCGGCGGTTTTTCTGCCGGGAATCCTGATAAATGGCATAAAAGCAGACAGTTTGCTGTTGACAGCCTGTTGTCTGTTCTGCCTCAAACCCCGCATATCAATATAGAGAACGCCGGGCGGCGTAGCGATTACAGGAAAGTGCAAATTAATATTTCGGATATCCGAAAGGAGTTTCACACTATGGAACTGATGCAGTATAACAAAGGTACCGGCTCTCTGAAAAACTGGCTGGTAGAAGAAAGTGCGTTTGATTCCCGTTACCTCGGTAAATGCGAAGCTATTTTTGCGTTGGGCAACGGGTATATCGGTCAGCGTGCCGCCCTTGAGGAACGCTATGTCGGCGAGACCAGAGGGCTGTTTGTGACCGGTACCTTCAATAAATTTGATGATAATGAGGTTACCGAGTTGCCTAACCTTCCCGATTTGACCTGGATGGATATTTGGGTAGACGGTACCCGTTTTTCTCTGTCGGAATGCGATACGACGGATTACAGCCGTACCCTCAACCTCAAAAACGGTGAGCTGACCCGCAAAGTCACGCTGCACACCCGTGACGGCAAGAATGTCCGCTTTACCTTCAAGCGGTTTGTTTCGCTGGCAGACGATCATCTGCTGGGCACCCGTGTCGAGCTGGAATCCGATTCGGATATCAGCCTGAAAGTTGTCACCGGTGTTGATGGCACTGTTTCCAACCATGGCTCTCAGCATCTTTCCGAAGGGGATAAGCGTGTCTATGGCGGAAAGATCCTCGAATACCCCTGCAAGACGGAACAGTCGGGTGTTTCGATTATTTTGCATACTGCTCTGCTGGCAGAAGGTAATGCAGTGAAGACCCGTTCGATGAACGATCGCAGAAAGCTGCTGACCGAGCTGACCGCACAGATCACAGCAGGCGAAAAATTTACGATGGATAAGATTTCGTCGGTTCACTCCACCCGCGATATGAATTATGATGGCATAACGAACGAAGAGGCTGAAAAACGTCTCCAGCCGGAAAGCCTTGCTGCCTTTGAGAAGGTTCTGGAAAAGAGCTATGACGCGCATTTTGCTGAGAGTGAAAAGGCGTGGGCGGCACTGTGGGACGATCAGGATATTCTGATCGACTCCGAGAACGATTTTGACCAGCTGGGTATCCGTTTTGCCCTCTACCATCTGAACATCATGGTTAAGAAGGACGATTCCCGTGTCGGTATCGGCGCCAAAGCGATGAGCGGCGAAGGTTATAAGGGCCACTCCTTCTGGGATACCGAGACCTTTATCTTCCCTTACTTCATGTATGCGCAGCCGGATACGGCAAAAACCCTGCTGACCTACCGCTTTAAGAGCCTGATCGGTGCCCGTAATAAGGCACGGGATAACGGCTATGAAGGCGCAATGTACCCTTGGGAATCCGCATGGATTGACGACGGCGAGGTTACCCCGTATTATATGGGCGTCGAGCCGATCACCGGCAACCCTCAGTATTGCCTGACCGGTAAGATTGAGCTGCATGTCACGGCTGATATTGCGCTGGCAGTCTGGCAGTATTATCAGGCGACCGGCGATCAGGAATTCATGGACCACTGTGGCTATGAGATTCTGCTGGATACCGCCAGATTCTGGAACAGCCGTCTGGAATGGAAAGAGGAGAAGGGCCGCTACGAACTGACAGACGTCATCGGTCCCGATGAGTACAAGGAGCATGTTGACAACAACGCATATACCAACTACCTGCTCCATCTGAACATGAGCCTTGCCGCTGAGATTGCCGGCAAGCTGCCGCAGGAGAACCCCGAACTGTACAAGACCCTTTGCTGCAAACTGGGTGACCTGGCTGAGCTGAAGGCTTCTATCGAGGCGAAACTGCCGCTGATCTATCTGCCCCAGCCCAACGAAAACGGCATCATCCCGCAGTTTGACGGCTACTTTGACCTCAAGGAAATCGACCTGCGCAAATACAAGGAAAGTCCGATTGTCGGCCTGATCTATCAGGACTACAATTCGGATATGCTCAACGATTACAAAGTTGCCAAACAGGCAGACGTTGTCGAGCTGCTTTATCAGCAGGAAGACCTCTTCCCGGCCGATATCAAGGAAAAGAACTATTATTACTATGAAGAGCGGACGCTGCACGACTCTTCTCTGTCCAAGGCGATCCACTCGGTTCTGGCCTGCGACCTTGGGCTGCATGATGTATCCTATCAGATGTTCCAGGGCGCGCTGGTGACCGACCTTGGCCAGAAGATGACCTCTTCT
>DVLN01000033.1 GCA_018715465.1 Candidatus Faecivivens stercorigallinarum
GATGCTTTATTACTTTATTATATCAAAAAGTTGGCAAAATAGTGGGAATTTTTTGTTAATTTTCAATTTTTTTGAAATATTTCTTTTGTAATACTGCATCATACCCGTTTCCCGCTGTGAAAGATCATTCAATTGCTGTAATCGCAGCAGCTAATCCCTTCGTTATCTCTTCCACCGGCAGTGCGAACCACTCGGGATGTGCAACCCTCTGCTCGGGTATACAGGGAACATGAATAAATCCGCTTTTCATACCGGGGAAACAGGTATGGCAGGCGTGCAGCAGCGAGTACATCACCCTGTTGCAGACAAATGTCCCCGCAGTGTTGGAGATCTTCCCCGGCAGTCCTGCCGCTTCAATCGCATGGACCATCTTCAGGACTGGCAGCAACGAAAAGTACCCATCCGGTCCATCCGATTCTATCTTTTGTTCCTGCGGCATATCGCCGTCGTTGTCGGCGATAGAAGCACTCATCATATTAATCGCAATTCGTTCGGGCGTGATTGCCGTCCGTCCAGCTGCCTGCCCAATTGAGATCACATAATCCGGGCGGCAGAGAGCTGCCTTTTCGAGGATCATTTGTGGTGCCCGTTCAAACGAGGTCGGAACCATCATCCGAATCAATTGATGCTCCCCCAACTGTTCCGGTAATCGGCTGACTGCCTCCCAGGCAGGGTTGACTTTTTCTCCACCAAACGGATCAAATCCGGTAACCAGTATCTTCATTGCAGATTTCATTCCTTTCTGTCATCATTTCAAAAACGTCTGGTTATATCATACCACACCTTTTTTGTTCAAAACAAATCAGACATCAATGATAACAGTATACCGAAATTTTCAGAATTTGGCAAGAAAAGAATCGGTTCTTCTCTTTTGCTCCAGAATGTGGTATACTGAAACCAATAAAGAAAGGCAGGCTTTGAGTTTATGTATTCCATTCTGACAGATCTGCACACCCACACCATCTATTCGGGACACGCCTTTTCCACAATCAGTGAAAATGCTGCTGAGGCTGCCCGCAAAGGTCTGGAAGCGATCGGTATGACCGACCATTTCAGCTCGTTTATGACCCCCCGCAGAGCGGACGGCTCCCCCGAAATGGGACCGATGATCAACCGCGCCGCGCTGCCAGATGTCGTGCATGGCGTCCGGGTGTTGCATGGCGTTGAAATCGACATCGTCGATTTTCAGGGACATCTCGCCTTTTGTAACTGCTTCCCCCACGACTTTCCCGACAGCGATGTCTCGATTGGCGAACGGCTGCTGAAAACCCGCGACCTCGTAATCGCCAGTATTCATATGTTCCCCGGGTTCAGAGACGGAACTGCTGCACAGAATACCGACATGTACCTTGCGGCGCTCCAGAATCCTTATGTCGACATCATCGGCCATCCCTGCCGTCCGGGCCTGCCATTTGACCATACAGCTGTTGTCCGTGCTGCCAAAGAGGCAAACAAGTGCCTTGAAATCAACGATCACTCCTTTGACACGCAGGAAGCACACGACAGCTGCCGCGCTCTTGCCATCCGCTGCGCCGAAGAAGGAACCCACATCGTCGTTTCCAGCGATGCGCACAGCGCCTGGTTTGTCGGTGAATTCGGACGGGCAGCAAAGATGCTGGAAGAGATTCACTTCCCGCAGGAGCTGATCGCCAACGCGAACCTGGCGTCCTTTGGCCGTCTGCGCGGCAAACAGTTCTGACAAAAGCCGGGGCAACCCGGTCAATATAAGGAGGTTTTTATCATGAGCAAGTTCCCCAAAGGTTTTTTATGGGGCGGCGCGACCGCTGCCAACCAGTTTGAAGGCGCCTGGCAGGAAGGCGGAAAAGGGATGTCGGTATTCGATATCTCGACCGGCGGTACTGTCAACACCCGTCGCAGATGGACGCCTGTCCTGGAACCGGACACCGTCTACCCCAACCACGATGGTATTGATTTTTACCATCATTATAAGGAAGACATCGCCCTGTTCGCCGAAATGGGCTTTAACACCTTCAGAATGTCCATCGCATGGAGCCGTATTTTCCCTCGCGGCGATGAGGAAGAGCCCAATGAAGAGGGCCTGAAATTCTATGACGATGTTTTCGATGAACTGCTGAAATACGGGATTGAACCGCTGGTCACCATCTATCATTTTGAGACACCCCTCTACCTGGCACAGCAGGGCGGCTGGCTCAACCACTGGATGATCGACCGGTACGAAAAGTTTGCAAAAACCGTCCTGACCCGTTATCGTAACAAGGTCAAATACTGGCTGACCATCAACGAAATCAATATGTTCATGACCCCGTTCGGCGGCGCCATGTCGGCAGGTATCTTTGACGATAAGACTGAATATACCGAGCAGATGCGCTATCAGGCAGAACACCATCTGCTGGTCGCTTCGGCACGTGCGGTCAAGCTCTGCCATGAAATCTGCCCGGATGCCAAGATCGGCTGCATGGTCGCCTATGGCCCCACCTATCCGCTGACGGCTGATCCCGCTGACCAGCTGGCCGCGATTCAGTCGATGGAAATGGGCTGCTACCTGCCTTCCGACGTCCATGTCAGAGGTTATTACCCCGGTTATGCACTCGCTTACTATAAAAACCATGGGCTGAATATCGAAATGTCGGATGAGGATTTGCAGACTCTCAAAGAAGGAACTGTTGACTTCTACTCCTTCTCCTACTACTCCACCCACTGTGTCACCACCCATAAGGAGGATGAAGGTTCGGACGATATGGGCATGGACGCCGGTGTCAAGAACCCCTACCTCAAGGCAAACGACTGGGGCTGGCAGATCGACCCTGTTGGCATCCGCATTGCACTGCACTCCCTCTCTGGCCGGTATGGAGACCTGCCGCTGATGGTTGTTGAAAACGGTATCGGTGCGCTGGACACTGTTGAGCAGGACGGCTCGATTCATGACCCCTACCGCATTGACTATCTGCGTCAGCATATCGCGGAAATGGGCAAGGCAGTCGAAGAAGGCGTCAACCTGATGGGCTATACCCCCTGGGGCTGCATCGACCTGGTTTCTGCCGGCACTGGCGAAATGCGCAAACGCTACGGCTTCATCTATGTTGACAAGCATGACGATGGCACTGGTACGATGGCCCGCTGGAAAAAGGATTCCTTCTACTGGTACCAGAAGGTCTGCAAGTCCAACGGCGAAGATCTCGACTGAGCAGATCTCCTGTCTGACAGGACAAAAAGGGGCTGATACAGATGCAGATTATTGCTGACCTGCATACCCATACCATCGTATCCCACCACGCCTATTCGACGCTGGAAGAAATGGTTGCAGGGGCCGCGCGCGCAAATCTCGCGGCAATCGCCATCACTGACCATGGTCCGAAAATGCCGGATGGTGCGAACAGCTGGCATTTTTGCAGCATGTGGATTGTTCCGCGGGTAATTCAGTCGGTTGCAGTGCTCAGAGGCGGTGAAGCCAACATCGTCAGCTATGACGGTGAAATTGACCTTTCCCCTGCTGATCTGGACTTCCTCGACCTGACGATCGCGTCACTGCACAGCTATGCGATCCAGCCTGGGTCTGCTGAACAGAATACCGCGGTCTATCAGAAGATGCTTCGTCATCCAAAAATCGATATCCTCGGCCATCCGACTGACCCGCCGTTTACCTTTGATTATGAATCAGTCGTCAAAACGGCCGCTGAAACCGGCAAGGCGCTAGAACTCAACTCCCATGCGCTCCGCAAAAACCCGGATGCAATCGGGCGGTACAAAGAACTTGCGCTGCTCTGCAAAAAGTATCGCGTCTGGATGACGGTATCGTCTGATGCCCATGTCAGCTATGAAGTGGGGTATTTCGGGCCGATTCCCGATCTGCTGGACGAACTGGAAGTTCCCGCTTCCCTGATCGTCAATGCCAGCCGGGAAAATCTCAACCGTTTTCTGAAAGAACGCGGGAAAAACATCCCGGAAATCTAATCATACTTTTTTGCCCTCTGGTCAGTTATGGTCAGAGGGCTTTGATCTATCGGTACAAGATAAACTTGTGATATTATGAAATAATTTTGAAATCGTTCATAATTTATTTAAATACTTACATCAAAAAGCTGAT
>DVLN01000005.1 GCA_018715465.1 Candidatus Faecivivens stercorigallinarum
AGTTCCGCGGTATGGTCAAGGGATTTGATAATTATACCGTTATTCTGGAATGTGACGGCAAACAGGAACTGATCTATAAGCATGCGATCTCGACGATCGTTCCGCAGAAGAGCATTTCCATTTTGAACAGCGAAGAGGAAGCGTAAATTTTGAGCACAAGGCTTATGCGGATCGGTACCGTTGTCCTGTCGGTTTTCCTGATTGTCTATGTGCTTTTTCAACTGCAAAGGTACTCCGGCAGCAGTTACAGCTATCAGACAGTCTATACGACAACGGTCGAGAATACCATCCCGGTCACTGGTATCTTTTTCCGGGATGAAGAGGATATCAGCGTCAGTCAGTCGGGGGTGCTTTCCTGCAACTTCCGCATCGGTCAGAAGGTGCCGATTGATTCGGAGGTTGCGCGACTGTACAAGAGCCAGGAGGCTATTGATCTCCAGCGGGAGATCCTGTCTTTGGAGGATACACTGCAAAGCCTGCAAAAGGCGCAGGAGTCCGCCAATACCAGTGAGGTGATTCTGCCGGAGACTCTAAACTCCCAGATCGCACAAGATGTCTCCAAACTGATTCAGGCGCGGGATGTCGATGATTTGACCGGTCTGGCGGATTATCGAACTTCGCTGACTGAGGCGTTTGCCAAGCGGCAGATCATTATTGATGCTGACACTGATTTTACTGGTGAGATCGCTTCACTGGAAGAGCAGCTTTTTGATCTGAAACAGCGGGATAATGCTTCATATACATCTTATACATCCGACGTTTCAGGGTACTTTGTCGATCATGTCGATGGGTATGAGGATATCTGTACCGATGAATATTTGGAAGAACTGACCGCTTCTGAACTGGACAAGCTGATCCAGCAGTACGGAGGTTATAATGCCGACTCTTCACATGTGAAAGTTGTGACCAACCATATCTGGCAGTTTGTGCTGACAGTGACGGAGGAACAGGCACTTTCACTCAGCGAAGGCAGCAGCGTTCAGGTTCGCTTTCCGAATCAGACTGATACGATTAAGATGGTTGTTTCCGAGATGCGGCGGGATGTTGACGCCGGAGAGTATATGGTCATACTGGAAGGGGACATCATCGACAGTTATCTGCTGACAACCCGTGTGCAGTCCTGCGAACTGGTGGTCGGGACCTATACCGGACTGAAAGTGCCCAAATCCGCCATCCGTTACGAAGAAGGGGTTCCCGGTGTATATGTTGTCCTGATGGATAAGATGTATTTCCGTACCATTAATGTTGTGTATGAGACCGAGGACTTTGTTGTGTCCTCTGCGACAGCGGATCAGTCCAATCCGCTCAAACTGTACGATACGATTATCGTGGAAGGGGTTGGTCTTTATAATCAGAAAGATGTCTGACCCATCCGCTGACACACAGCAGCTGATCGGGGAGCGTATCCGCCAGATCCGTGCAAGGATCGCACAGGCAGAACAGCAGGCCGGCCGTGCACCCGGTTCGGTTCGGCTGATGGCTGTCACCAAGACGGTCAGCCCGGACCGCGTCAATATGGCGCTGGCAGAAGGAGTCGATCTGCTGGGTGAAAACCGTGTACAGGAGTTTTTGGGCAAGAATTTGTCCTATCAGTGCGAAAAATCGCAAATTCACTTTATTGGACACTTGCAGACCAATAAAATTCGCGATATAATAAACAGGGTGTCCTGCATTCAGTCGATTGACAGCCTTCATCTTGCGAAAGCGGTTTCATCGGCAGCTGAAAAGGCGAGGCTTGTCATGCCCTGCCTTCTGGAAGTGAATATCGGACGGGAAGAGAGCAAATCCGGCTTTGCGCCGGAGGGGGTGCTCGATGCGGCAGGGGAAATAGCCGCAATGCCCGGTATTTCTTTGCATGGGCTGATGACGGTGGCACCGGCTGCGGCCGGTCAAACCGGAGACGACAGCTGTTTTCGCAATATGCAGCAGTTCTTTTTGCGGCTGGAGCAGCTTTCACTCCCCAAAGCCCGGATTGATACCCTTTCGATGGGAATGACCGGGGATTTTGAAATGGCGATCCGCTGCGGTTCGACGCTGGTTCGGGTCGGTCAGGGAATATTTGGCGCCCGTGATCTTCAGACGGGTTTACCGCAACACTAAATTTGAAAGGCGGCACACAGAATGGGAATTATTGATAAAGTCAAGGGTTTTATTTTCAACGACAACAATGAATATGAAGAGGAAATGGACGAAGGGTATACTGATGAGGATACTTCCTCGTCTTCTGGAAACGATTACAGCCCGTTTTCTAATACATCCTCTTCCAGTTCTTATGGAAGTTCTTCTTCCTATGGTTCCTCCTACTCCGGCTCTCGCAGCAGCTATTCCTCTTCCCGCACCGGCCGTGTGGTTAATATCCAGACTTCTGCCCAGCTGCAGGTTATGCTGGTCCAGCCCGACCGGTTTGAGGATTGCAAACCGATTGCCGATGAACTCAACAAGAAGATTACCGTTGTCCTCAACCTTGAGGGACGTGCGCCTGATCTGTCCAGACGGGTACTGGATTTCCTCAGCGGTGTGACCTATGCAAATGACGGCAATATCAAACAGGTTGCACGCAATACCTATATGCTGACCCCCAGCAATGTTGACCTCCGCGGCGATCTGATGGATGAGCTGCAGAACAGCGGCCTGATGTAATGGCGGGGGAGAAAGAGACTGAGTATTTTCTGGCATCGGTCCGAAACCTGTTTACCCTTGCCGACAGCCAGTATTGTCCGAAGTTTTCGGCATTTATGACCGAGGAAGAACAGGCACTTGCCCAGCCGCTTGCCGGCAAACTCTCCCGTACCACTGGAATGGAAATTCGGTTCTGGGGAGGCTATGAGGGTGCAGTCCGGGTGATGCTTGGTGTCTTCCCGCAGGGGTTTGAGGCGGAAACGGAAATGTTCCCGATCGTTGGGTACACTGCACACTGCCGGGCGTCTGATAAACTGGAGCATCGCGCACTGTTGGGCAGCCTGATGGCACAGCAGATTCGCCGGGAGATGCTCGGGGATTTGATTCCAGGAGAAGGCAGCGCGGTGATCTTTGCCGACGAGCGGATTGAAAAGGTACTGGCCACCCAGATTGACCGGATTGGTTCCATCGGCGTTTCCATGGAGAAGGGATTTGCACCGATCGACACGTCCGGGCGGTTTGTCGAAGTCCGCGGGACGTTGATGTCCCTCCGGCTGGACGCGGCGGTTGCCCTGCTGGCGTCGACCGGAAGGGAGAAGGCCGCGGGGATGATCCGCGAGGGGCTGGTCAGTGTCGGACATATCGAGGAGAAGGATGTCAGCCGAAAGCTGAAACAAGGCGATATTATCGTCATCCGTCACACCGGAAAGTTTCGCCTGCGGGAGGTGGGCGGCCTGACCAGAAGAGGACGGACAGTCGTATTGTTTGATCAATATGTGTGATGAGGGGTGAACAGCGAACAGCGTTTGGAAAAAGGCTATTCGATGTTCACCATTCACCCGCTGAGAGGGAGCTTCTGCCGGCGGCAGAAGATGCGGCAAAAATCAGAAAGGAATGGACAGAAAGATGAGTAAAGAAGCGAAATTTGAAAAAGCGGCTTTTGGCTATCGCCCGGAAGAAGTCGACGCTTTCATCGCAGAATGCGAGAAAAAGCTGGCTGCCGCCAAGTCGGAAAAGGCTGAATTGATTGGCAAAATGAAGATTCTTGCTGATAAGATCACCGAATACCGCAGCGATGAAGGTAACCTCAAGGAGGCAATGCTGGGGGCGCAGCGGCTCAAGGCTTCGATCGAAAATGAAGCTAAGTCCAAAGCTGAAACGACTATCGCCGACGCAAACGCATACGCTGAAAAGGTCATTGCCGAAGCACAGGCTAAATCCAGCCAGATGATTACCGACGCGCAGAACCGTTCTAATCAGATGATTGCGGAAGCGCAGAAGACGGCAGAACAGAAGGTCAACTCGGTTACCTCGCAGGTCGAGCGGGAACGCGCGAATCTGTCGCAGCTCCAGAAAGAGGTTTCCGGCTTTAAAAACAAACTGATTGCTCTTTACCGTGAACATCTGAACCTGATCACCAACCTTCCTGAAAAGGCGGATAAGCCCGTCGTTGAGGAAAAGAAAGAGGAAAAGGCTGAAAAACCTGTTCAAACCGAAAAGGCAAAGAAGGAAGAAGAGTTTGCTTTTAATTCGGGAGCGT
>DVLN01000034.1 GCA_018715465.1 Candidatus Faecivivens stercorigallinarum
CAGCTTGTCGAAGAATTCATTTTGAGGTTTTTATAATATCAACTGAAATATGTTGTAAATGCTTTTTTATGAATTACAGGTCCAGGGCGGCAGCCCTGGGCGCGCGTAAGCGCGCAACCACCCCTAAAACGGAGCCATTGCCCATGTGATAGCAGGGCAATGGCGGACAGAGAAGACGAGTGGTTGACTTTCTCGACAGCCTGGAGATTTTAACTGATCGTTTTTTCAGCTATCGCTGCCCATTTTCCAGCGGCAGTTGTTTTTTAGGGGTAAAAATGGGGGCAAACTGCCCAAAATTGGCAATGAAACAGAAAATTCATGAAAAACAGCGGAAAAGCGGCGAAATTCGATGTATACTGAAAGAGATGAAAGGAAGTGACGCCCATGCCGGCGGCATATGCGCATTATATTTTCGGTGACCGTGTCCTGGCCCAGCTCCCCGAGCATCTGCGGGTCATGGTCGACGGCTCACCGCGTTCCCGTGCCCTTTACAACATCGGCGTACAGGGACCTGACTTTTTTTACTTTTACCATCTCTACCATCCCTTCAACCCGGTCATCTCGGTGGGTATCCAGATGCACCACTCCCAGGCAGCACCCTTTTTTGAACAGGCGAGAAAGAAACTGCAAAAGAAATTTGACCCCGATCTGTATGCTTATGTCCTGGGATTTATCACCCATTTCATGCTGGACAGCACCTGTCATCCATATATTCTCGACCGAATGAAAAAATCGGTCGCAACCCATCACGAGATCGAGAGTGAATTTGACCGGATGCTGATGCTGGAAGACGCCAAAAACCCATTCACCCATAACCCAGCTGCCTATTGCGAAGCCTCGATCGAAAACTGCCGGCTGATCGCAAAGCTGTTCCCCGGTGTCACGCCGGAGCAGGTCCAGAAGGCCATCCGTATGATGAAAATTTCCCGCGGTATCCTGCGGGGCAACTGGTTCCCGAAAAGGGTGGTGCTATATAACCTCTCCCGGCTGTTCCAGGTGAAGGGGATGGTGCTGACCGAGTCGGTGCTGCCCTACTGCCTGATGAGCAACCGGCAGCTGCATGAACTGTTCGACAAGGCGATTCCGCAGACCGCTGCACTGATTGAGAGCTTTGACCAGGGTCTGTACGACAACCGTCCGTTGGACAAGCGGTTCAAGCGCAACTATGAAACACTGCAACGCTATAAATAAGTAAAAGAACTCCTGCCCATCGCAACAGGCAGGAGCTTTTTACTTATTGGGAATATTCTTGACAACCCCTGTGCGGTTTAGTAAAATAATAAAAGAAAGTCGGCTCTCCGCATCAGCGGGCGAACCGGCAATTATTTATTATATGCCAAAAAGGGGGAACTTCTCACCATGTCAACCATTCGGGAGGTTGCTGCGCTCGCCGAGGTCTCGCTGAGCACCGTCTCCATCGTCATCAACGGACAGGCACAGGCACGGAAAATCACCCCCGCTACCTGTGAAAAAGTCTGGAACGCCGTTCGGCAGCTGGACTACAAACCCAATATCGCCGCCCGCAAACTGCGTCTGTCCGCCGACTCGGACAGCGTCACGATTGCCCTGTTCTGGGCAAACGACTTTCGTACCACCATGCTCAGCCGCTTTTTACAAGGGATGCAGCGGCAGATCATCGGAGACAGTTCGGTCGAGCTGGTGGTCATGACCTATCTGTCGGGACAGCTTTCCCACCAGCCCAGCCTGCTGGACGGGCGCCGGTTTCATGCCGCGATCATCGCCAATGCCTCGGAAGAGGATATCCGCTTTCTGGAACAGACCAATCTTAAATTCCCGGTGGTCCTCTACAACCGGGAAAGCAGCCGCTACTCCTATGTGACAGTAGACGAACGGAAGATGGGTCAGATGGCTGCCGAAGAACTGCTCAGCCGCGGACATAAAAATATCTGTGCGCTGACTTCGGCCGGCAATTTCACCTATATGCGGGAACGGGATGAAGGTCTGCTTTCAGCCTATCAGGCGGCTGGCTACCCGATCTATGCCGACCGGATCATCCAGACCGATTCGTCCCTCTCAGGAGGTGCGGCCGCCTGCCGCAAGGCATTGGATGCGATGATTCCATGCACCGCGATTTACTGTGCATCGGATGCAATCGCACTGGGGGCACTTCGCGTGCTGTACGACCGCGGCATCCAGGTACCGGAACAGCTGTCTGTCATCAGCATCGGCAACGGGGAATCCTCCTACGCCACCTATGCGGTTCCCGCCCTTTCCAACATCTATCTGCCAATGGAGACAATGGCAGAAAAATGCCTTGAACTGGCCAGAGAGGCAGTCGTCTCCCCTACCGCCGCACCGCAGCGGATCTGTCTGCCAACCCCGTTCCAGCAGCGGGAGAGCCTGGGACCGGCACCGCAACGGACGTCTCAGTCGTCAGAAAAGCTTTCGAGATAAACCAGCACATCGGAAGCCACCTTCCGCAGATGGTATTCCGACCGGCTGCGCAACTGCAAAATACCCGTCGGCTGTCCATCCAAAGGCAGCAGCGGGAAACTCAACCGGGTCAGCTCGTCGCCGACCGCTGTTTCCCCAAGCGTAACGCTGCCATGGTAATAGGCGACGACCCGGCGGATAAACCGCATCGGTTCTTCCCTGTTCAGCCGGACGGGTGGTGTATCGTCATCCGGCAGCAGATAGCTGTTTTCACTCAGAGTGATGACGGCCATATCCTCCTGCGACGACAGAGCAATCCCCAAAACGGTAGTCCCGCTCCGCCGGGCAGCGGCAGCCGCCGCCATTCGCGCCGCTTCCAGCATCATTCGCCGAAACAGCTCCCAGTTGACCGAGATACACAGTTCCCTGTTGCCGGTCTCGGCTTCGACGGACATATGCAGATAAGGGACCGCGTTTTTGATATCGCTGACCAGCTTTTGCAGTGCATCGCACAGTTCGACCCGCTGGGGCGGATAGAGAGAAAAGTCACTGAGATAACTAATTTCCAGCCGGTTGCAGCCGAGGATGATCTGCCTTGCACTGAGGGTTCCGGCACGGACAGTGTCGCCAAGCTCGCGGCAGGCGTCCATTGTTTCTGCCTTCTCGCTTTCCTTTACCGTTTGTTCGAGATGGTCGCTCAGCTGCTGATGCAGCAGATATACCCGGTCCTCATTTTCCGAATGATCGTTAAGCAGGTCAGATGCTGCCCGCCGGATGCGCTGGATCTCCCCAGCGCTGCCGGAAGGCGGGGCGTCGTTTTGAACAGCAGGCGGCTGGAGCCGGCAGAGGAACCAGTCCCCGAACCGGCAGAGTTCCAGCCGGCGTCCTTCCCGGTCAAACAGCGTCTGTTGGCTGGAAAAGTGTGGATAATCTGGCTGATAATCGCCGAAAGGAAAAAATTCCGGCAGGAATTTTGTCAGGAACATCGTTGTGCAGAGGGGAGAAAGCGCAAATGCCGCATCATTGGCATAGCGTATCAGTCCGGTTCGATCTATACAACAGGCAGGGACCCGTTCCTGGTCCGCAAGCTGCCCAATCAGGTCCAACATCACAATTTCCTCCAATCAACGAAATTGTCAATAAAGAGCGGGCCTTGTAAATCGCGCAATATCTGCCCGCGGAGTCATCCATGATTATAACCAGATTATAACCAATAATTATTTTTTTGTAAAGGCCGATTTTGTCGAAAAATGGGTTTTTAAAGGAGGTTTTGTCTAATGCTGACAGGAAATGACTGGGACGAAGTCCTCAGGGAAGAGATTGACAGCCCCAATTTTAAGCAGCTCCAGCAGTTTCTGGCAAATGAATACGCACAGCATACCATCTACCCTTCGATGGTCAACATCTACAACGCCCTGCGGCTGACCCCCTATGCGTCGGTCAAGGTGGTGATCCTTGGCCAGGACCCCTATCACGGCCCAGGCCAGGCACATGGACTGTCTTTTTCGGTGCAGAAAGGGGTACCGATTCCGCCCTCACTGCAAAACATCTATAAGGAAATGGCAGAGGATATCGGGTTTGTCAATCCCGGACACGGCTGCCTGACCGAATGGGCCCAGCAGGGGGTTTTGCTGCTCAACACGGTACTGACCGTGCGTGCCGGACAGGCAGGTTCCCACCGCGGCAAGGGCTGGGAACAGTTTACCGACGCGATCATCCGAAAACTGAATGAACGGCAGACCCCGATTGTCTTTATGCTGTGGGGAGCGAACGCCCGGCAGAAAATGCCGTTGATTGATAATCCTGCCCATCTGGTGCTGACAGCGGCGCATCCAAGCCCGTTATCGGCTTACAACGGATTTTTCGGGTGCCGGCATTTTTCCCAGGCAACCCGTTTCCTCAACCAGTACGGCATGAACATCGACTGGCAGCTCCACCCCTAAGCACAGTGCCTGTGCTCCCTATTTGCCAACGTGATACCACGCTCCAAGTGCTCAGCAAACGAACGTCGTTTCACCGCTCGAACACATCCTGCTACACAGTGCCTGTGCTCTTCGTTCGCCTATGATAAAAGTTTCGTTGCGGAATTTACATTTGTATAAAAATGTGGTATAATACCTGAAAACCGAATATTTCTGATTGCAGGGGGACAATGCCGGGCAACCGGCGGCGTTGAGAAGGTAAAACCTGACCCTTGGAACCTGTCAGTTCATACTGTCGTAGGGAGCAAGCATTTTTAAAGCCAAAACGCCTGTTCATCCGAGCAGGCGTTTTTTATTGCTACAGCGAAACCTGTTGTCAGAACCGGTGAAGAAAGGATGGTCACAGCGATGAAAGCGATTGAGATGACGCTGCCGGCGGTACTGTCGGTCGCGGGCAGCGACCCCAGCGGCGGCGCGGGCATTCAGGCAGATCTGAAAACCTTCCTGGCCTGCGGGGTGTATGGGATGAGCGTCATCACGGCAGTCGTCGCCGAAAACACGACCGGCGTCCAGTCAACATACCCGCTGCCCGGCGACGTCGTCGGCGCACAGATGAATTCGGTATGCAGCGATATTCCCCCGGCTGCTGTCAAAGTCGGGATGCTCTCCGGCACAGAACAGATGGAGGCAGTGATTCAGTCTTTCCGGCAGTTCCCGCCGCCACAGCTGGTCATCGACCCGGTACTCTCCGCAAAGGACGGAACCCCACTGCTGGAAATGGAAGCGATCGACCTCTTTTCCCGGGAAATGCTGCCGATGACAACCCTGCTGACCCCCAATATTCCTGAAGCCGCGCTGCTGACCGGCACCCAAATCCGAACTGAGTCCGACCGGAAACAAGCCGCCAAAAAGCTGGTACGGATGGGCGCGGGGGCAGTGCTGGTGAAAGGTGGCCATCTGGACGGGGACGCGTATGATCTATATTATGACGGGATAACCTTTACCGGTTTTTCCGCCCCGCGCATCGAGACCATCCACACCCATGGAACCGGCTGTACCCTCTCAGCGGCCATCACTGCATATCTTGCAAAAGGGCTGGAGATAAAGGAGGCAATCGCCGCAGCCAAAAACTATCTGACCGATGCCATGCTGCACACCCTTGCGATGGGTCATGGACACGGTCCACTCAACCACGGTTATCTGATCCCCGGCGTTTTGCAGGACAGAACGCCCGGTACCGATACAACAGAAAGGACTTGACAAGATGAGAGATTACCACACCCAGATGGAAGCCGCAAAAAAAGGCATCCTGACCCCGCAGATGGAAATTGTCGCTAAAAAGGAAAATATGTCCGCAGACGAACTGATCCGCCGTGTTGCGGCAGGCACAATCGCCATCCCCGCCAACATCAACCATCCATCCCTGTCGGCTGAGGGCATTGGTGACGGACTGCGCACCAAAATTAACGTCAACCTCGGGATCTCGGGGGACTGCGTCGACTACACCCAGGAGATGAACAAGGTCAAAATGGCGGTTGAGATGGGCGCAGAGTCCATTATGGACCTGTCCAATTATGGCAAAACCCGTGATTTCCGCAAAGCGCTGGTCGACTATTCCCCTGCCATGATCGGAACGGTGCCGATGTATGATGCAATTGGTTATCTGGAAAAAGACCTGCGGGACATCACCGTCTCCGACTTTCTGAAGGTTATTGAAGCACATGCAAAAGAAGGTGTCGACTTCATGACCATCCATGCCGGTATCAACCGCCGGGCGGTCGATGCCTTCCGCAGAGAGGGTCGGAAAATGAACATCGTTTCCCGCGGCGGCAGCCTGCTGTTTGCCTGGATGGAGATGAACGGCAAAGAGAACCCGATGTTTGAGTATTATGACGACGTACTGGACATCCTGCGGGAGTATGACGTCACCATCTCGCTGGGTGACGCAATGCGTCCGGGGTGTATTGACGACTCGTCGGACGGTGCGCAGATCTCCGAACTGATCGAGCTGGGATACCTGACCGAACGTGCATGGAGAAAAGATGTCCAGGTCATGGTCGAAGGCCCCGGACATATGGCGATGAACGAAATTGCCGCCAATATGCAGATGGAAAAACGGCTCTGCCATGGCGCGCCCTTTTACGTCCTGGGGCCGATTGTCACCGATGTCGCCCCCGGCTATGACCATATCACCTCTGCCATCGGCGGCGCAATCGCGGCCATGAACGGCGCGAACTTCCTGTGCTATGTCACACCGGCTGAACACCTGCGTCTGCCTGACCTGTCGGATGTCCGGGAAGGAATCATCGCCTCGAAAATTGCCGCCCATGCCGCCGACATCGCAAACGGATTGCCCGGTGCACGCGACTGGGACAACCAGATGGCCGAAGCCCGCAACCGTCTTGACTGGGAACGCCAGTTCTCCCTCTCGATTGACCCGGAAAAGGCACGGCGGTATTACAACTCGGTTCCGCCGGCAGAAAAGCATTCCTGCTCAATGTGCGGCAAGATGTGCGCTGTCCGCACCGTCAACAAGATCTTAAACGGTGAAGCAGTCGAGTTCTGCGACGATTTCGTCCCAATTGAGAAGTAATCATCCGATGATGACCGAAAAAGAATATCAGGACTGTATCCGGCTTTTACGCCAGCGCCGGCCGCTTATTCACTGCATTACCAACGGCGTTTCCCTCAATGACTGCGCAAACATCCTTCTTGCAGCCGGTGCAAAACCGGTGATGGCTGAAGCGCCGGAAGAATCTGCCGAAATCACCGCCCAGTCGGACGGGCTGGTGCTCAATATCGGGATGCTGACCCAATCGAAACTGCAGGCGATGCTCCGCTCGGCAGAGGCTGCAAAGCAGCACGGTCTGCCGGTGCTGCTTGACCCCGTTGGGGTCGGCGCAAGCGCGTTCCGGCGACAGGCTGTTGCAGAAATTCTCGCGACCGGTGCGGTCACAGTGATCCGGGGCAACCTGTCGGAAATCAGTGCGCTTGCATCTCTCGATGCAGATACAGTTTCCGCAACCGATACACCTGTTGGCGGGCTGCAGCCCGCCAATGTTCCGGGCGCATCCGCGCCCGGTCAGGCGGCGGCTGCAGCCGCCGCCCATTACGGCTGCACAGCAGCCGTGACCGGCGAAACCGACTGGGTTTCGGACGGAAAGCAGAGCTTTCCGCTGCATGGCGGAAGCCCGCTGCTCACAAGGGTAACAGCGACCGGCTGCATGACCTCAGCGCTGATTGGCGCGTTTCTGGCTGTGATGCCGGATAAGGCGGCACTCAGTGCCGCCTGCGGCATCCAGATGATGAACCGCGCCGGAGAATATGCCGCCAAAAAGGCGGGCTGCAAACTCGGAAGTTTCCATACAGCGCTGTTTGACGCAATATCGCTTGCCGGAATACAGAATGCGGAAGGAGTGCTTTTGCTGTGAAACCTCAGTTTGATCTGACCCTTTATCTGGTAACCGACCCGCGGCTGTCTGGAGGCGACCTGCCGGGAAAGGTGGAACAAGCCATCCGGGGCGGCGTGACCCTGGTCCAGCTGCGGGAAAAGAATACGGATTCTCGGAAGTTTCTCGAAACAGCACTCCGGGTACGGGAAGTAACCGACCGGTACGGCATCCCGCTGATTATCAATGACCGGGTGGATATCGCGCTTGCCTGTGATGCAGCGGGCGTCCACCTCGGGCAGTCGGACATCCCCTGTACGATCGCCCGGAAAATCCTTGGGCCCAATAAGCTGATCGGCGTCACCGCCAAAACGGTCGAACAGGCTGTGCAGGCCGAGCAGGACGGCGCCGACTACCTCGGGTGCGGCGCCCTCTTCCCTTCCGGTGCCAAACCGGAAGCTCAGCCGATGACCCTTTCCACCCTGTCTCAGATTCTCGCCGCCGTCCATATCCCAGTAACCGCCATCGGCGGCATCAACGCAGACAATCTCCATCTGCCGGTTGAAGCCGGGGTCAATGGCGTCGCGGTCGTCTCGGCGATTCTTGGGCAGCCGGATGTATCCGCCGCCGCAAGAAAACTGCGGGAAAAAATTGAAGCCGCCAATCCATCAGGATGATCACATCCTGATGATTATAGACCGGATATCCCACCGTCCCCTCAGGGGCAGCGGGGTATCCGATTTTTTATTGAAAAACCGGTGTTTGTCTTTACAGCAGCCGTTTATTCTGGTATAATATGGAAAACGGTACATTTGTTCGGATTTGTTGCAGTCACAGTGGCATCCATTGGCAAAAATCCAATAAATGTGGTACAATAAAAGAAATACAAGATAAAGGTTGGGAGAAGATTTGCAGACCATCAGACTATTTTACAAGGACCCCTATCAGACACAGTTTGAGGCAGTTGTCGCCGAAACCCGTGCATATAAAGGCAAGTTTCAGGTCCGGCTGACCCAGACCTGTTTTTACCCGGAAGGGGGCGGACAGCCCTATGATACCGGGACTTTAAACGATATTGCCGTGACCGAGGTGCACGAATCGGACGGCGAAATCTGGCATACTGTCGCTGCACCGATCGAGGTGGGCGAAACGGTGTACGGCCAGATCAACTGGGAGCGGCGGTTTGACCTGATGCAGCAGCATTCGGGCGAACACATCATCAGCGGCATCCTGCACGAGATGACCGGCTGTGATAATGTCGGGTTCCATCTGACGCCGGAAAACGTCTATATTGATCTCAGTTTACCGCTGGACATTGAAACACTCCGTCAGGCCGAGGACCGCGCCAACCGCTATATCTGGGAAAATCATCCAATTGAAATCTGCTGGCCCGACCCCGAAACGCTCGCCGCGATGGAATACCGGAGCAAAAAGGAACTGACCGGCGATGTGCGGATTGTAGCATTCCCGGGAGCCGACCGGTGCGCCTGCTGCGGCACCCATGTTGCCAGCTCGGGTGCAGTCGGCCAGATCCGGCTGCTGACCGTCCAGAACTGGAAAGGCGGCGTCCGGGTGGAGATGGCCTGCGGCAAACGTGCGCTGGATATCAGCCGGGACTGGATGAATGAGACGCTGGAGATCTCCCGTTCGCTGTCGGTCAAGCCGCATGCCGCCGCAAGCGCCGTTCACCGGCTGGAAAGCGAGCTGGCAGCAGCAAAGACACGGGCAGCAGCGCTGGAAGACAGCCTGTTTGCGGTATGGGCTGAAGAATACGCCGGTGAAGGAAACCTGCTGCTGTTCAAAGACGGGCTGACGCCCGACGGACTGCGCCGGCTGACCGGCCTGCTGACCGAAAAACGGAAAGGACGGTGCGCTGTCTTTTCCGGCAATGACCAGGAAGGCTATAAATACGCAGTCGGCGAGAAAGACGGCGACCTGCGGGCACTGGTCAAAGAGATGAATACAGTGCTGAACGGGCGCGGCGGCGGTAAGCCGTTTTTCGCGCAGGGGTCGGTACAAGCTGCAAAGGCTGAAATCGAGCAGTTCTTTGCCGGGAAATGAGGATAAAGCATGAAAAAAATTATCCCACCAACTGAACTGACTTTTCCAAAAGAGATTATGGCGGTTATTTTTGATCTTGACGGGACACTGTTTGACTCGATGGGGGTCTGGGCACAGATCGACATTGATTTTCTGGGCAAACGGGGGCTGACTCCGCCGCCTGACTATATGGAGGCGATCACCCCGCTTGGATTCCGTGCGACCGCTGAATACACCATCCAGCGGTTCCACCTGAATGAAACACCCGAGGCATTGATGGAAGAATGGCATCAGATGGCGGTGGAGGCCTATACCTATCATGTCCCGCTCAAACCCCAGGCGCGTCCATTGCTGGAGCGGCTGAAAGCGGAAGGGTACAAACTCGGCATCACCAGCGCGTCCTCCAAGGAACTGGCGCTCCCCTGCCTTAACCGGCACGGAATTACCGGCCTGTTTGACAGCATCATCACCGCCGGGACCGACGGGCCGGGCAAAAATGACCCGGGTATCTGGCGAATCTCAGCCGCAAGACTCGGTGTCCCGGCCGGCCAGTGCGCGGTGCTGGATGATGTCGCGGCGGCACTCAGTGCAGCCGGGATTGCGGGGATGCTGCCGGTCGGCGTGCTGGACTCCCATTCGGGAGGACACCAGGCGGTGTCGGACGCTGCAAAGATGCTGACGACACTTGACTGACGATCAATCAGATAAAGGAACAAAATCACATGAAAAAACAGATTTCACCAGGGGCACTTCTGTCCCCTGTTCCGGCGGTACTGGTCTCCTGCGGGACGGTCGAAAAACCCAACCTGCTGACCGTCGCCTGGGTCGGAACCGTCTGCACCCATCCGGCGATGGTGTCCATTTCGGTCCGGCCGGAGCGGTACTCCTATCCGTTGATCAAAGAATCAGGGGAGTTTGTCATCAACCTGCCAAGTGAATCAATGGTCCGCACGCTGGATTTCTGCGGGGTCAGATCGGGCAGAAATACCGATAAATTTGCTGTCTGCGGACTGACTGCGGTACCGGCGGCAGGGGTATCGGCCCCGGCGGTTGCCGAGTGTCCGGTCAGCTTTTGCTGCAAGGTCAAAGAGGTGATCCCGCTCGGGAGCCATGATATGTTTTTAGCGGAAATCGTCGCGATTGAAGCGGAAGAATGGCTGTTTGAAGAGAGCGGACGGCTGGCACTGGAAAAAATCGGGATGGTTGCCTATGCACATGGTGAGTATTTTTCGCTGGGTGAAAAACTGGGGAGTTTCGGCTACTCGGTACGAAAGAAAAAGCCCGCCGCAAAGCCCATGCCGTCCAAAACGCAAAAAAAGCCTGAGCAGCCCCGTCCCTTTTCCAAAAAGGGACCCGCGCCCAGAAAATCCGGGCATAAAAAGCCTGTGCATAAAAAGTCCGGGAAACAGTTCCCCGGCAAAGGAGGTCCCCGATGAAAACCACCCAAACCCATATTCAGGTCCGCTATGCCGAGACCGATCAGATGGGGATTGCCCATCATTCCTGCTATGCAATCTGGTTTGAGCAGGCGCGCACCGAGATGATTCGTGAAGCTGGCATCCGCTACCGCGACCTGGAAAAGATGGGGCTTTTGCTGCCGCTGACCGGGCTGGACTGCCGGTACAAAATCCCTGCACTGTATGAAGACGACTTGGTAATCGAGACAGCTGTCTGCAAACTGACGGCAGCCCGGGTCAGCTTCTGCTACCGTGTCCTGCGGGACGGCAGCGAGATTGCGAGCGGACAGACCGACCATGCTTTTGTGGGCCCTGACTTCAAGCCGCTGAACATCAAAAAGCATTTTCCGCAGGCGTATGCGGCGCTGCACGAGTTTCTGAACGAAGAAGTCCAATAATAAAAGAGGTTTTATATGAAAATTTTGCACACCCTTCCACGCGAAGATGGTTTCAGAATGCCGGCGGAATTTGAACGCCACCGCGGCTGTTTTATGATCTGGCCAGAGCGTGCCGACTCCTGGGCAAACGGCGGATATGCCGCAAGGCGTGCGTTCACCAACGTGATAAAAGCAATTGCCCGCTCGGAAAAAGTAATCGTCCTTGCTTCCTTTGCCCAGTACGAAAACGCACGGGCTTCCTTGCCGCCCGAAGTAAAGGTCGTCGAAATGTCGACCGACGACGCATGGGCGCGGGATATCACCCCGACCTTTGTCAAAAATAACAAAGGCGAACTGCGGGGCATCGACTGGGGGTTCAACGCCTGGGGCGGCCTGGTCGACGGTCTGTATTTCCCATGGGACAAAGACAACAAGGCAGCGAAAAAGATGTGCGACCTGCTGGACGTCGACTGCTATGACCAGCAGTCGTTTATCCTGGAAGGCGGCTCGATTCATTCGGACGGCCAAGGCACCGTAATGGTGACCGAAAGCTGCCTGCTTTCCGGCGGACGCAACCCGCAGATGACCAAAGAGGAGATCACCCGGCATCTCTGCGACACACTGGGTGCTGAAAAGGTGCTCTGGCTCCCCTACGGTATCTATCTGGACGAGACCAACGAACATGTTGACAATGTCTGCGCCTTTACCGCACCGGGTGAAGTCGTACTCGCCTGGACAGACAATGAATCCGACCCGCAGTACCCGATGAGCAAGGCCGACTTGGACTACCTGCAATCGGTAACCGACGCAAAGGGACGGAAACTGAAAGTCCACCTGCTCCCGCTCCCCTCCCCGATCACAGTTGATGAAGAGGACTGCGATGCACTCGACCCGATGGATGGTGAACCGACCCGTGTTCCCGGCGACCGGCTGGCGGCAAGCTATGTCAATTTCTACATTTCCAACGGCGCAGTAGTCATGCCCGCCTTTGGCGACCCGAACGACGACAAGGCAGCCGCGATTCTGGCCGGATTGTTCCCGAACCGCGAGATCATCCAGATCCCGGCGCGGGACATCCTGATCGGCGGCGGCAACATCCACTGTATCACCGGCCAGATACCGGAATAATACCAATCTGCTTCAATCAAGGGAGGTGCCGTGATGGCGTTTGTTCATCTTCATCTGCATACCGAATACAGCCTGCTGGACGGCGCCTGCCGGCTGCGGGACATCCCGGCCCGAGCAAAGGAGCTGGGACAGGATACCGTCGCCATCACCGACCACGGGGTGATGTATGGGGTTATAGAGTTGTATAAGCTCTGCAAAAAGGCCGGTATCAAGCTGATTGTCGGGTGTGAAGTTTATGTCGCGCCCCGTTCCCGCTTTCAGAAGGAGTACAAGCTGGACTCCGCCCCGTTTCACCTGATTCTGCTGTGTGAAAACGAAACCGGCTACAAAAACCTGATCAAAATGGTGTCGCTGTCTTCAATCGAGGGCTTTTACAGCAAACCGCGTGTCGACCTGGAGCTGCTGGAACGATACCATGAAGGGCTGATCGCACTGTCGGCATGTCTGGCCGGGGAAATCCCGCGGCGGCTGGTGATGAATGACTATGCGGGCGCGAAAAAGGCTGCACTGCAATACCGGCAGATTTTCGGCGAAGACAACTTCTTTATCGAGGTACAGGACCACGGCCTGCCTCAGCAGCAGAAGATACTTCCCTCTTTGCGGATGCTGTCGGATGACACCGGAATTCCGCTGGTCGCGACCAACGACTGCCATTATCTGCGGCGGGAGGACGCCGGGATGCAGAAGGTTCTGATTGCGATTCAGACCGGACGGACAGTCAACGACGACAACCCGCTCGCCTTCCCGACCGAAGAATTCTATATGAAGTCGGAAGAGGAGATGCGACTGGCCCTGCCGCAGTTTCATGACGCGATCGACAATACCGCAAAGATCGCCGCCCGCTGTCAGCTGGATTTTGAATTCGGGCATACCCAGCTTCCGGCGTTCACCCCGCCGAACGGACAGGACAACCTCAAATATTTTCGCGACCTTGCGGCCCGCGGACTGATCAAGCGGTACGGGCGGGTTACCCCCGAACTGCAAAAGCGCTGGGACTATGAGATGGATGTCGTCACCCGGATGGGGTATGTCAACTACTATCTGATTGTCTATGACTTTATCCGCTATGCCAAATCCCAGGGTATCCCGGTCGGACCGGGGCGCGGCAGCGGTGCCGGGAGTCTGCTCGCCTATTGTATCGGGATCACAGGCGTCGACCCGATGGCCTATGGGCTGATTTTCGAACGGTTTTTAAACCCGGAGCGGGTGAGCATGCCCGACTTTGACATCGACTTTTGCTATGTAAGGCGGCAGGAGGTCATCGACTACGTCATCCGCAAATATGGTGCTGATCATGTCGCCCAGATCGTCACCTTCGGGACACTGGCGGCGCGTGCGGCTGTGCGGGATGTCGGACGGGCGCTCGGGATGAGCTATTCGGCGGTCGACCGGGTCGCCAGGCTGATTCCCCAGACGCTGCACATCTCGCTTGACCGTGCGATCTCAGAGGTACGGGAACTGCGGGAGATGGAGCAGAACGACCCGGCGGTCCGCCGGCTGCTGACCCTCTCGCGTCAGGTGGAGGGGATGCCGCGGCACGCCTCGACCCATGCGGCAGGCGTCGTCATCACCGCCGACCCGGTCGACAGCTATGTTCCGCTGTCGGGCGCCGACGGGACGACCGTCACCCAGTATACGATGACGGTGCTGGAAGAGCTGGGGCTTTTGAAGATGGACTTTCTGGGGCTGCGCAACCTGACGGTTATCCACGACTGCGAGGAGCTGATCAGAAGGAACCAGCCGGACTTTTCGGTCAAAAAGCTGCCGCTGGATGACGCGCAGGTCTACGAGATGTTCTCACGGGGGGATACCGACGGTGTTTTCCAGTTTGAGTCATCAGGGATGCGGCAGATGCTGGTTCAGATGAAACCGCGCAATATTGAAGACCTGACCGCCGCGACCTCGATTTTCCGGCCGGGACCAGCTTCCTCGATTCCGGTATTTATCCACAACCGGGAACACCCGGAGGACATCAAATTCCTGCATCCGAAACTGGAACCGATTTTAAAAGTAACCGGCGGCTGCCTGCTCTATCAGGAACAGGTCATGCAGGTCTGCCGCGATCTTGCGGGCTACTCATTCGGACGCGCCGACCTTGTCCGCAAGGCGATGGCCAAAAAAAAGGTGGACATCATGGCGGCGGAACGGAAGATTTTTATATATGGCAAGGACGATTCCGACGGGACAGCCGCGGTACCTGGCTGCATCAAACTGGGGGTACCTGAAAAGGTCGCAGATAAGATCTTTGACGAGATGGCGTCCTTTGCTGAATATGCCTTCAACAAGGCACACGCAACCGCCTATTCGATTATTTCCTACCAGACCGCCTATCTCAAGTGCCACTATCCGAAAGAATACCTGGCTGCGCTGTTGACCTCGGTGGTCGATTTCACCCGCAAGCTGTCGGAGTACCTGCAAACCTGCAAAAATGAAAAGATATCGCTCTATCTGCCGGATGTCAACCGCAGTTTTGCGGGCTTTGTCACCGAGGGAGACGGCATCCGCTTTGGGCTGAATGCGATCAAGGGGCTGGGTACGCCGGTCATCAGCCGTCTGGTCGAAGACCGGGAACAAAACGGCCCTTACCGCAGTTTCTTTGGCCTCTGCACCCGTTTGCAGGGGCGGGACTTTACCCGCCGGACGGTAGATGGTCTGATCTGGTCGGGTGCGCTGGACAGCTTTGGATACAGCCGCCGCGCGCTGTACACAGCTGCCGACCGGGTGATGGAAGCCGGTCAGCTCAGAGGCAAGAACAACGCCTCCGGTCAGCTCAACCTCTTTTCAGCGATCGAGATGCAGGAACCGGAACCGCGAATCGACCCGCTGGAGGAATACCCACCCGAACAGAAGCTGGAATTTGAATATGAAACGCTTGGATTCTATCTGTCAGGGCACCCGTTGGAGAGTTACCAGAAAATTGCCCGCAGGTACCGGATGGACGCAGCGTCAAAGCTGCTGCAAGGGGAAGAAGCCGGGATGAAAAACGGCCAGCATGTCCGGCTGCTGGGGCGGATTCTCTCCCGAAAGACGATCAACACCAAATCAGGGAAGCCGATGTGCTTTGCCCAGCTGGAAGACATGACCGACGTCATTGAGCTGGTGATCTTCCCGGAAGTGATGGACCGCGCCGGTTCACTGCTGCAATCCAAAAAGGCGCTGGCAGTCGAGGGAACGCTGTCGATGCAGGAGGAGAAGGACCCGAAGGTGATTGTCACCCATCTGATGGAGGCGGATTCACTCCCGAAGCTGACGACTTTAAACATCCGGCTCTCAGGTCAGGACGATCCGAAGATTCCCGAACTGATGCAGCTGCTGTCCCGGCATCCGGGCAATGATGAAGTACGGTTTTATCTTGCTGATTCAAAAAAGCTGGTGCGTCCGAAAGGGATACAGGGCGTAAAGCTGAACGAAAGCCTGCTTTCCCGTCTGCGGCAGATTGCAGGCAGTGAAAATGTCAATCTTCGCCGGTAACAGGTCCGCTGGCTGGCGCAATTATACTACTGTCAGATGAAAGGATGTTATTTTAAGATGCGCAATGTCACCATCGCCGCGATTCAGATGTCCTGCTCCGGCACCCGGGCAGAAAATATTGAAAAAGCCGTTTCCATGGTACGGAAAGCGGCTCAAATGGGCGGACAGGTCATCCTGCTGCCCGAGCTGTTTGAGACCTGGTACTTCTGCCAAGAGAAGGACTACGGGCATTATGATCTTGCCCGTCCGCTGATGGAAGACCCGGGCGTCCAGGCGCTCCAGCCGGTTGCAAAGGAACTCGGGGTTGTCCTGCCGGTCAGCTTTTACGAAGCGGCGCGGAATACGACTTATAATACCGTGGCAATGATCGACGCGGACGGGGAGATTTTAGGCACCTACCGCAAGACCCATATCCCGGATGACCATTTTTATCAGGAAAAGTTTTATTTCACCCCCGGCGATACCGGATTTAAGGTATTCCAGACACGTTTCGGCGCAGTCGGCTGCGGCATCTGTTGGGACCAGTGGTTCCCGGAATCGGCGCGGTGCATGGCGATGATGGGGGCTGAGATGCTGCTCTACCCGACCGCCATCGGCAGCGAACCGATTCTTGACTGTGACTCGATGCCCCACTGGCGGCGGTGCATGCAGGGGCACGCAGGCTGCAACCTGATGCCGCTGGCAGCCGCCAACCGGATCGGGCTGGAAAAGGTCACGCCGAATGACAATAACCAGCATCAGTCTTCCAGCCTGACCTTTTATGGTTCATCGTTTATCGCCGACGAAACCGGCGCGCTGGTCGAGCAAGCAGGACGGGAGGAAGAAACCATCCTGCTGCATACATTTGATCTGGATGCAGTGCGCGAAATGCGGCTGAGCTGGGGTGTCTTCCGCGACCGCCGCCCCGAAATGTACGGCGAAATTACCAAATAATCAAATACCCGGAATTGGATGATTTCTTGCAGACCATCATACGTTGGAGGATTTACTATGAAGAAAAAGGTAATAATAATTTTAACAGCTGTTCTTTGCATTGCAGCTGTTTTCCTATATTTTTTTAATTCAAATCCCAAAGGAGATACCATTACGAGTAGAGAGCGTATATTGAACAACGCAATTTCAAAAGGAAATGAATGGACTATTTCCAAAGAACTGCAACTTGATGGTTATATCATAAGTGGAGCATATAGTACGGAT
>DVLN01000035.1 GCA_018715465.1 Candidatus Faecivivens stercorigallinarum
TAAGGAGTTACCTTTGTGTAGCCGACGGAATTGTGGTTGGATGTCGACGAAGTAGCCGGACGGTCCCCCACCGTTTTGCAGTGTTCCGATAAAAATTATTTGCCGTCCGCTGTCCCGATTACCACCACCCGCCCGTATCCGTCTAAAAAAATTATGATCAGGAGATGCCAATATGAAACAGTTTGCAACGCGTCTGGAACGACACAGAAATGAACTCAGTTCGTTGTATCTCGACCTTTATCATGGCAACGAGGCCGCCCTTCAGGACCTGCTCGCCCGCCTGGAACAGTACAGCGACCAGCGTTCTGAGGACTTACAGCTGATGGATCAAAAACGCGAGGAGAATCCCCGCTGGTACGCACAGCGCAATATGCTGGGCATGTGCCTGTATATCGGCGCCTGGGCTAAAACCATCGACGGCGTCCGCGGCAAGCTGGATTACCTCGAAGAATGCGGCGTCAACTACCTCCATCTGATGCCCTTCCTTGAAAGCCCCAAGGGGAAGAGCGACGGCGGCTATGCAGTCGCTGACTTTGCAAAGGTCCAGCCCGAACTCGGTACCATTGAAGACCTTGAACGGCTGACCACCGCCTGCCGTAAACGCGGCATCAGCGTCTGCATGGACTTCGTTATGAACCATACCAGTGATGAACACGAATGGGCAAAACGCGCACGCGCCGGTGAACAGGAATATCAGGACCGCTATTTCTTCTTTCCCGACCGTACTATGCCTGACCAGTATGAGAGAACCATCCCCGAGGTCTTCCCGACCACCGCACCCGGCAGCTTCACCTGGCTGGACGATGCGCAGAAATGGGTCATGACCAACTTCTACCCCTTCCAGTGGGACCTCAACTACGGCAACCCCGTCGTATTCAATGAGATGATCGGCTTTATGCTGGCACTGGCCAACCGCGGCATCGACGTCATCCGTATCGACGCTGTCCCCTATATCTGGAAACAGCTCGGCACCAACTGCCGCAACCTCCCGCAGGTCCATCAGATCGTGCGGATGATGCGGATGATCTGCGAGATCGTCTGCCCCGGTGTGCTGCTGCTGGGTGAGGTCGTTATGGAACCGGCTAAGGTCGTTCCCTACTTCGGTACCATCGACCGCCCCGAATGCCATATGCTCTACAACGTCACCACCATGTGCACCACCTGGCATACCGCCGCGACCGGCGACGCAAGACTGCTCCGCCATCAGATGGACACCCTGTGTGCTCTGCCGCACCAGTACGTCTTTTTGAACTACCTGCGCTGCCATGACGATATCGGCTGGGGCCTCGACTACGACTGGCTGACCCGATTCGGCGTCCAGCAGGTCCCCCACAAACGTTACCTCAACGACTATCTGACCGGCCATTGGCACGGCTCCGACAGCAAGGGCGAACTGTATAACGACGACCCTGTCACCGGCGACGCAAGACTGTGCGGCACCACTGCTTCGCTGTGCGGTATCGAAACCGCTGCAAGAGAGTGCCGGCTGGAAAAACTCGATGAATACATCCGCCGCGATCTGACCCTGCACGCCTTCATGCTCTTCCAGAGCGGCCTGCCGATCCTCTACGCAGGCGACGAGATCGCACAGGAAAATGACTATACCTACCACCTCGACCCCGATAAGGCCGACGACAGCCGCTATATCCACCGCGGTGACTTTGACTGGGAAAAGGTTAAACGCCGCAAGGTCGAGGGCACTGTCGAACAGCGGGTCTTTGACGGCCTCAAACAGCTGGAAGCGATCCGCCGCGAAATCCCCGCTTTTGACGGCGAAGCAGACGTCTGGACCATCGAAACCTGGAACGACTCTATCCTCGCAATCGGCAGATATTATAACGGCAGCTGCATCATCGGACTGTTCAACTTCTGCGGCAGCTATGCGACCGCATGGGTCGACGAGGCAGGAAAATGGCGCGACCGTCTGACCGGAAATGAATTGCAGATGAGAGCGGTCACCCTGCCGCCTTATGGTGCCATGCTCTGCGAGAATATCCAATAAGAAGCCCTGCTGCTGCCGGCAAAACAGTGGAAAAGGCGTTTTGTACGGCTTTTTCCTGACATGGATACCGGAATAGACAGCCAGCTTCCGGCTGGAATGGCATGCTAAATTTATATGCGGTATTTGCAAATGTATAAATAGCATATATTTACCAAAATCAGGCTCAAAAATATATTGCCTATGCACATCTCTACCGCCCGGCAAAAAATTGTGTCAACTACGCATTTTGCCGGGCGAATGGATGGTTTGATGGAAAATGTGGTCATTTTGTACATGTATAGGTGAATATTAAGCTGTATTTTTTCTTTATTTGTCAAAATGTGCCAGGTTCGTCAGGAAATTGACATAAAAACGTTCGATAAGTTTTATACCTTTTGTGCAGCTGTCCTTTTTTACAATTTGGTCTTTCATTCCGTCGAAATATATGTTATATTTATGGTACAGGGATTTTGAGGTCTTTTGCAGACGGCCTTGTGATATTTTTGACATACTACCACAACCGGACAGCCGGTGCGGCTCCGCGATTGCCTGTCCCGGCAGCTGCCGGCCTGCTTGACGGCCTCTCAAACAGATCAATCTCACACCAACTTTCAGGAGGAACTACTATGGGCAAAAAAGTTACTATTATCGGCGCCGGCAGTGTCGGCGCTACCATCGCGTATACCATGGCCGTAAATGGTATTGCAACTGAAGTCGTCATGATCGACATTAACGAATCTAAATCCCTCGGCGAGGCTCTCGACATCCGTCAGGGCGTTTCTTTCTGCCCCCCGATCTCGATCTATGCCGGCTCCTACCAGGATGCCAAGGACTCCGATATCGTTATCCTGACCTCCGGCGTCGCTAGAAAACCCGGTCAGTCCCGTCTCGATCTCGCACAGACCAATGTCAACATCACCAAATCTATCATTCCTGAAATCACCCGCTATGCGCCCAACGCGATCTATATTGTCGTCGCAAACCCGGTCGATATCCTGACCTATACCTTCTACAAGGCGTCCGGCCTGCCCGAAAATCAGATCCTCGGTTCCGGTACCATCCTCGATACCGCCCGTCTCCGTGCAAGAATCGCTGAATATTACTCGATCAACCTCCAGAATGTTCATGCGTATGTCTACGGTGAGCACGGTGATTCCTCCTTCGTTCCGTGGTCGCTGGCTACTGTCGCGAATATCCCGGTTGATACCTACCGCGACTGCCTGTCCGCTCCCAACAAGAACCTGATCCCCGACCTCAACCATGATGAGGTTGAAACCTACATCCGCAAATCCGGCGGCAAGATCATCTCCAGAAAGGGTGCTACTTTCTATGCGGTCGCTGTCTCGGTTTGCCACATCGTCAAATGTATCTTCTCCGGTGCTGAGACTACTATGACCGTTTCCACCATGCACCA
>DVLN01000036.1 GCA_018715465.1 Candidatus Faecivivens stercorigallinarum
AAGTTTTATCTTGACCGGGAATTCCGGGGAAGAGGGATTGCCGGGAAAATGTTTGCATTTATCCGGGAAGAAACAGCAAAAGAAGGCTTGTCAGCGATTTTTCTCAATGTCAACCGGTTCAATGCAGACGTTATCGCGGTCTATCATCATTTTGGCTTTCACTGCGTCAGAATGGAAAAGAATGATATTGGAAACGGTTTTGTCATGGATGACTATGTAATGGAGTATCCGATGCCGCAGGAGGAGAATGGCTGTAGATGACCCAACTGCCGGATGGATTGGATCAGACGGGGAAAGGAGAGGAAGACATGCCAAAGATCAATGTGCTGCCGCGGGAGGTGGCGGAGCTGATCGCAGCGGGTGAGGTGATCGAGCGTCCTTCCTCGATCGTCAAGGAGCTGGTTGAAAACTCGATTGACGCCGGCGCCAGCGATATCACGGTTGAAATTCAGTATGGCGGCGTGCGCTATCTGCGGGTCACCGACAATGGCTGCGGGATGAGTGCTGAGGATGCGCCGACTGCCTTTTTGCGGCATGCGACCAGTAAGGTGCAGTCTGCCATTGACCTCGACCGGATCGGAACGCTGGGATTCAGGGGGGAAGCGCTGGCGTCGATTGCAGCGGTCGCCCATGTTGAACTGCTGACCAAGACCTGCGACAGTGAGGTCGGGACGTTGGTCAAGATCAGCGGGTCCCAGCTGGAGGAGGTATCCGAAGCCGGGTGCCCGGAAGGAACAACCATCATCATCCGGGATGTATTTTACAACGTTCCTGCGCGGCTCAAATTTCTGAAAAAGGATGTCACCGAGTCCAATGCGGTCGCTTCGATTGTGGACAAGATCGCCCTTTCTCATCCCGATATCTCGGTTTCCTTTATTCGGGACGGCAAACAGATCTACCGGACCCCCGGCAATGGCGATCTGCTGGGGACCATCTATACCGTACTGGGAAGGGATTTCGCCAAATCCATGCTGCCGGTCGATTATCGCCTGGGGCAGGTTGGCGTCAGCGGGTTTGTCTGTCGGCCGATGGCGGCGCGCTCCAACCGGACAATGCAGCACTTTTTTGTCAACGGACGGTATACCCGAACCAAGACCTGCGGTGTTGCATTGGAGGAAGGATACCGGGGTGCGATGATGGTCGGGAAATATCCGTCCTGTGTGCTGATGTTGACACTGCCATGTGATCAGGTGGATGTCAACGTCCATCCGGCGAAAATTGAGGTGCGATTTGTCAGCGAAAAGAGCGTGTTTGACGCGGTCTATTTTGCGGTCAAATCGGCACTGTCCCAGGATGGCAAGCTGCCGGAAACCGGTACAGCGCGTTCTGAAGCCAACCTGCTGTCCCCGTTTGCAGATTCCGAAAAATCGGAGCAGCCGCTGCTTGGCAGCCAAAAAACGGATAAGCCGGTATTTTCCACGATGACCGCCCAGCAGTATCGGGCGATGAGCGGGGCGGATGCGCAGGATACACGGCCTGCGTTGAGGAATTCCGGTGCAAAGGTGCAGATTCGGGAGGAATGGCTGCCGCCCAAACGGGGGGAAGTAATACTGGATGTCGAAGCAGACCCGGCTGATTTTGAGCAGCCGGACCGTTTTACTGCAAAAGACAGGAGAGACGCTGAACTCGAAAAGAAGATGCGCCAGCGCGCACAGTCTGACTCTCCGACTATTCCCAAAGCGGTATCGGTTGCCAAACCTGCCTCAGTACCAGCTGAAGACAGGCTGGACACTGCCCCAAAAAAGCCGGTGTCTGTTGTGCAGCCAGAGTCGGATTTGGCACCGAAGACAACCGTGTCTCCAGAAGCTGACATACTGCCGGGATATGCGCCTGTGCAGGCACAGGCGCAGGAGCGGGAGACTGTTTCGATGGATTATAAGGTGTTCGGAGAGATCTTTTCGACCTATATCCTCTGCCGGATCGGGGATGAGTTTGTCCTGATCGACAAGCACGCGGCACACGAGCGAATCCTGTACAACCGTCTGAAAAGTCAGGGGGAGACGCTGGAACGTCAGATGCTGCTCAGTCCAGTTCCGGTTTCCCTTTCGCGGGAGGAACACCAGTTTGCGCTAGAACACCGGGAACAGCTGCTGAACCTCGGATTTGAGGCGGATGATTTTGGCGGTACGTCGGTCGCAGTTCGGTCGGTACCGGCACTTATGGCGGAAGTGTCCCCCGGCGAGCTTTTTCTGGATGCGCTGGAAGGTTTGTTCCGTTTCCATGCGGGGGTGACGGCAGCGGATGAGATTCTGCATCGGATGGCTTGCCGCAGTGCGGTAAAAGGCGGCGACCACAATACAATGCAGGAACTGGAACAGGTGGTCAGGACGATTATACAGGATGAAAATGTCCGTTATTGCCCGCATGGACGGCCGGTGATGGTGCGCTTTACCCGGCGGGAGCTGGAAAAGCTGTTTGGCCGTATCCAGTGAGGGTGACAGCGGATTCTTTTGAAAGGAGAACAAGGGGTGTCAAAGATAGTAGTCATTGCAGTGGTCGGACCGACCGCCTCTGGAAAGACAAAACTAGGTGTTGAGATTGCAAAGGCAGTCGGGGGAGAGGTCGTCTCCTGCGATTCGATGCAGATTTATCGGACAATGGATGTCGCAACAGCAAAACCGACGCTGGAAGAGATGGATGGGGTGCCGCATCATCTGGTGGATATCCTGCCGCCCGAGACTCCCTTTTCGCTGGCGGAATATGTCCGCCTTGCGTCTGAAACGATTGACGGTATTCATGCCCGCGGACATGTTCCGGTACTGGTCGGCGGGACCGGACTGTACGCTGATACCCTTTTGCAGGGAATTCAGCTCTGCGACCAGGGGGAAGATCCGGCCTACCGGGAAAGCCTTGCTGCCGTGGCGGCTGCGCAGGGCGGAGAAAAGCTGATGGAGATGCTGCGGGCATGCGACCCGGAATATGCGCGGGGGGTACATGCCAATAATATTCCCCGGCTGATTCGGGCGCTGGAAGTTTACCACACGACCGGGATTCCGCTGAGCGAACATATCCGCCGTTCCCGGCCGCAGGAAGCACCATATGATACCTTCTGGCTGGGACTGCGGTTTCATGACCGCAGCAAGCTGTATGACCGCATCAACCGGCGGGTAGACCTGATGATGGAAAACGGACTGGTTCAGGAGGCGCGGGCAGCCTACGAGACACGGATGTCGACGGCCGCTCAGGCAATCGGCTGCAAGGAACTGTATCCGTATTTTGATGGGCAGAAGACGCTGGAAGAATGCGTTGAGACCTTAAAACAGTCAACCAGACGGTATGCCAAACGGCAGCTCACCTGGTTTTCACGTAATCCGCAGATCCATTGGCTGGAGCCGGATTGTCAGGACTGGCCTGAACTTGTCGGAAATGCGCTCCAAATGTTAATGAATTCTCATCTTTTTTCCGATATTTTATATCCGGGGGAAATTGGATTGTAATTCAGGAAAAACTATGGTATAATCAAATAATACCATGGTATGGTCTAACCATCTGCCAGTCGGTTAGGTATTTCCGTATCTACGGGTAAAAATCTTTTCGGAGTGGGGAAAGTGGTTTTCCATAGTCCGAAAGGACCTTT
>DVLN01000037.1 GCA_018715465.1 Candidatus Faecivivens stercorigallinarum
AAAAACTGCCGGAGAAAAAACGCATAAATGCAAAAAAGCAAAGATAAATTCTGTCAAAAAAGACGAAACTCCCGCTATTTTCTGTCTGACTTTTCTGCCTACAGGATATACAATCTGTAAAAGAAAAATGAAAATCCAGACGAGTTTTTCACATTTTTTTCTCCTTGCAAAAAGCGGCTAAATATAGTATAGTGTTAAAAGCGATATGCACCCGGTGCAAACAGCCGAACTTTCAGTCCCTGACTGCGGGCATAACGCACCGTATATGCCGTTCCCCCGCGCGGAGCGCCGTTGTATACCCCGATTAGCAGGGAACAGAGGTCCACCATATAACGATCCCGCACCAGATATCCGCCAGAAACGGCAGACGGAATCAGCACAATCTGCTGATCTGCCTTGTCAAGCAAGCGCTGATAACGCACCTGCCATTCTTCCGGCCAATTGTCCGTCTGACCGGGAAACGGGCGGACACAGACCAGCCGGATCCACGGAAACTGTTCCCGTATAGATACGACCAGTTCTCCTGCCAGGATATCGCTTCCCATCGCCATCCCGCAGTAAAACCATTTATAACCGGCTTCGATAGCCTCCTGGATCGCGTTTTGCAGCGCAAGTCGGAGGTCATCCAACCGGCAGTTGTGCAGCATCCACGGCCTGTGTCCGGTAAAACAGACAGAACGTGCCCGGTCAGCCTGATCAAACCCAGTGGTCATTTGCTTCACTTCCTTCCTGTCAGATGGCAGCAGGCATACTGCCCTGCCTGTACATTATTATACCATTGAACTAAAATTTCGGGTAGTATTTTTATCATAAAGAAAACTTTTTTACAGCCTTTTTCCCTGTCAGGGCTGGGCTGTATTTCCATACAGAAAGGTCTGGTATTGATGGAGTTTTTAAAAAGGACCTGGGCGGAGATCAACCTTGACGCCCTCAGACACAATATCGAAGCCATCCGCTCGGCCATCCCGCCGAAGACCGGTATTATTGCTGTCGTCAAGGCGGACGCCTATGGACATGGTGACGGATATATCGCCAGTGAACTGGAACAGCTGGGCATCCGCTTTTTTGCAGTCTCCAATCTGGAAGAAGCTCTTTCTCTCCGCCGGAAGGGCATAAAAGGGAATATCCTGATTCTCGGGCCAACCCCCTACCGTCGGGCAGCCGACCTGGCCGGATACGGCATCACCCAGACAGTCTACTCCAGCCAGTATGCCGGTGATCTCAGCCGGGCGGCTGTCGCCGCCGGGGTAACGGTTCACTGCCACATCAAACTGGATACCGGCATGGGCCGAATCGGGTTTGTCGTCCGGGAGGATCAGGATCCCACCGAAGAGATCCGAAAGGTAACCAGTCTGCCGGGACTTCAGTTTGACGGAATCTTCAGCCATTTTTCGTCGGCAGATGACATCACCCCAGAAGGGGAGGCCTATACCGTTTTGCAGCAGCAGCGTTTTGACCGGACAGTCGCTTCGCTGGAAGCAGCCGGCATCCATTTTACCTGCCGTCATCTGCAAAACTCGGCTGGTATTGAAAACGAACGGGACTGCCTGTACGACTACGTCCGGGCAGGTATCATCCTCTACGGCATGCCGGTCGATACCAAAAAGGGCTGCGCACTGGATCTGCACCCGCTGCTGTCCATCCGTTCGGTCGTCACGATGGTCAAGACGCTGCATGCCGGCAACGCCGTCAGCTATGGCCGCCATTATACGACTGACCAGGACCGAATTATTGCGACGGTACCAATCGGATACGCAGACGGATACCTGCGCTGCATGAGCTGCAAGGCAAGTGTCCTCATCCGCGGCAAACGGGCACGGGTGATCGGCAACGTCTGCATGGATCAGATTATGGTGGACGTCACCGACATCCCCGGCGTATCAGAAGAAGATATCGTGACTATTGTCGGAACGGATGGCGACGACTGCATCACCTTTGACGAACTGGCAGGCTATGCCGATACCATCAGCTATGAGCTGTTCTGCCTGATCGGGAAACGGGTTCCCCGGGTATACTACCGCGACGGAAAAGAGGTTGGCGCGGTCAACTATCTGATCGACGAACCGCTCACCAACCTGCCGGAATAAGACCAGCTTGACAGAAAATTTTAGCAATGCTATAATTTATTTGTCAATCTTTAACAACCTTGATTTCGGAACAGGAAGGATGTTTTCTATGACAAATATTGTACTGGATTCCCTTAAAACCCGCCGCAGCTGCCGCAGTTATCAGCCCGACCAGATCAAACCGGAAGAACTCAGCGCCGTACTGGAAGCCGGAACCTGGGCACCTACCGCAATGGGAACACAGGAACCATTTATCGTCGTCGTTCAGAATCCTGATAAGATTGCACAGATCGAACGGCTCAACGCATCGGTTATGGGCAACCCGGACGGCCATCCCTTTTATGGGGCACCAACCCTGCTGATCGTGTTTGCCGACGCATCCCGCGGGGGCGTCTTTGTCGAAGACGGGAGCCTGGTCATGGGCAACCTGCTCAATGCCGCACACGCAGTCGGACTGGGAAGCTGCTGGATTCACCGGGCGCGTGAAGTTTTTGGGACCGAAGAAGGCAAGGCGATGATGAAGGAATGGGGCGTTCCTGAAACCTATGCCGGTATCGGCAACTGCATCCTCGGATACCCTGTACAGGAAGCACCTGCCAAACCCAGAAAAGATGGCTATGTAATTTTTGACTGATAAATGTTGGTACAGGCTGTGGCGGAATCTTCTGCCACAGCTTTTTTGTCTCTGTTACACGATATCCTACACCGATTGAAAGCAATATTTTTGTATGGTATAATTAGACTATGTACAGCTTCGATCGCTGCCGGAAGGGAGGATTGCAGATGGATGAAAAAATCCTGGTTGTCGACGACGAAAAGGAAATTGCAGGGCTGGTGGAGGTCTATCTGAAAAATGAAGGCTATACGGTTTTGACATGTTATAACGGGACCGACGCGCTCGCATACATTGAACAACAGCAGCCTTCCCTTGCGGTATTGGATGTCATGCTGCCGGATATGGATGGATTTACCCTCTGTCGGAAGATACGGGAAAAATACCTATTCCCGATCGTGATGCTAACCGCAAGGGTCGAAGATATGGACAAGATCACCGGTCTGACGATCGGTGCAGACGATTATATCACCAAGCCGTTCAACCCACTGGAACTGGTGGCACGCATCAAAACCCAACTGCGGCGGTACCTGCGGTATGACCACGCAGGCCAGCCAGCTAAAATGGCAGCGGAAGATGACTCAATTCAGATTCGCGGCCTGTCCATCTCGCGCAGTCAGCACAAATGCACCCTCAACGGCAAGGAACTGACGGTAACACCAACAGAATTCAATATCTTATGGTATCTGTGCAGCCATCAAGGAAAAGCCATATCATCTGAAGAACTGTTTGAAGCGGTATGGGGAGAAAAGTACCTGGACAGCAACAATACCGTCATGGCGCACATCGCACGGCTACGGGAAAAGATGCAGGAGCCTGCCCGCCGTCCAAAATACATCAAAACCATCTGGGGGGTCGGATACACCATTGAATAACAACAAAATCCCATCCTCGCGGCGCAGTCAGCTCAGCCGCCAGATTCTGCTGCAGTACCTGCTGGCAATTTTTGGAGCCGGTATTCTGTTTGGTCTGCTGGTTTTACTGCTGTGGCAGGTGGCGCAAAGTTTTGTCTGGCAGCCATGGGACCCGGTTTACCAGCTGCTCAGCTGGATAAAAGACAACATTGTTCTGACATTTGCCTGTGTTTTGGCAGCGATATGGCTTTTCATCACCTATCTGTTTATCAACCGCCCGCTCCGCTATCTCGACCAGCTGATCGAGGCATCCAAACAGCTCATTGTCCCAAATGAACAGGAAATTCTTCTTCCAAAGGCCATGAAACCAGTCCAGGATGAGATGAATCTGATTCGGGAACAGGCTCTGCGCAATGCCTTTGCAGCACGGGAGGCTGAACAGCGGAAAAATGATCTGATTGTATATCTAGCGCATGACCTCAAAACCCCACTGACCAGTGTCATCGGTTATCTGAATCTGCTGCAGGATGAACCGCAGATTTCACCGGAACTCCGGGCACGATATACCGGCATTGCGCTGGACAAGGCTTTGCGGCTGGAAGATCTGATCAACGACTTTTTTGACATTACCCGCTTTAATCTAACAACCCTCACTCTTGAACCGGAACGAATCAATTTCAGCCGGATGCTGGAACAGATTACCTTTGAATTCAACCCGGTTCTGGCTGAAAAGGGACTGGAATGGGAAACAGTCATCCAGCCGGACATTTCCATCCTCTGCGACCCAGACAAGATCGAACGGGTCCTGGACAACCTCATCCGAAATGCAATCAACTACAGCTATCCCGACAGCAAAATCTTCCTGTCAATGTATAGCCTGGGAGAACAGGTTGAAATTGACCTGAAAAATAAAGGCAAAACAATTCCGCCTGAAAAGCTAAACCGGATTTTTGAACAGTTTTACCGAATTGATTCTTCCCGTTCCTCCAGGACCGGAGGAGCCGGACTTGGGCTGGCGATTGCGAAAGAAATTGTAACCCTGCATAGCGGAACCATCCGAGCAACAAGTGAACACGAAAGCATTTGCTTTGAGGTGGTTCTTCCGAAAAATTGTCAGAAAATCGTATGAATTCCTATAGAAGAACGTCAGTTTTCCGCTGCAAAACCCGAAAATATTCTTCGCCCTGTTCTGGTACAATCAAGGTAACCAAACAGGGCGATTTCTTTCGCCCGGAAAGCGTGAGAAAAATATGTATCCTCGACAGCAGCCTTTTTATACCGGCCATAACGATGCAGACCTCCCGCCGGAACGGACGCACAGACGCAAGAAAAGACGAAAAACCGCCAGAATTGTCATAACCGCGATACTGCTCTGTCTGGCAGTAACAGCCGGATGGCAACTGCGAAAATTGCCAGACCGGGAAATTATATCAGACATCCTTTCCTCCATCTCGGGCGAAACCATGTCGCAACTAAACAGTACGGAAACAGAAGAAAACGGCTGGCAGCTCATTCTGGTCAACCGGGAACACCCTCTGCCAGACAATTATCAAGTTGAGCTGACCGAGCTGTCCAACGGTGAAAAGGTCGCTGCCAGTATCTATCCCGCTCTTCAGCAGATGTTTGACGATATGCGGGCAGAAGGAATTTATCCGGTTGTGGTCTCCGGTTACCGGACAGATGAAGAACAGCAACAGATTCTGAATGACAAAACAGCAAGCTATCGCGCAGAAGGCTATTCAGATGCCGACGCTGCCGCACTGGCCGAAGATTGGGTCGCTATCCCCGGCACCAGTGAACATCAAACCGGTCTGGCAGTCGACATCAACGCCGATGGTATCAACTCAGCCGGATATGAGGTATACGACTGGCTGTCCAATCATGCCCATGAATATGGGTTTATCAAACGGTACCCCGAAGACAAAATCGAACTGACCGGTATCTCCAACGAACCTTGGCACTATCGTTACGTTGGCAGATCAGCCGCCGAAGAAATCTACAAAAAAGGCCTCTGCCTGGAGGAATACCTTGGGTAACCCTTCCCGGCGGAGGCCGGTATTTTTTATTGAATTATTTGACCGCCCGGGTTGCGACAAAACTCGGAATATTGTGCTCATGCAGATTGCCGACCCCGTTGGTATCCTCATACAGATGGGTCAGCCGGAAACCGGCCTGTAACTGACAACCAATCTGCTCCTCCATTGTATGGGAGAACTGGACGCCTTCATTGCGTGCCATCGCCTCCTGGTAAAGAACAGGGTCTTTCAGGGGATTGTACGGCAGCCGGTGCGCAATCTTCGACTCCGTCTCATCGACGATAAAGTTTATCCCGTTGTCCAGCCCGCAAAGCAGGATTCCGCCCTTTTTCAGTACCCGCCAGCACTCCTGAAAAACCGGCAGTACCTCCTCAATGTAGCAATTGGAGACCGGATGAAAGATGATATCAAAGCTCTCATCCGCAAACGGCAGCCGTTTGGTCATATCACCACAGATGATTTCAACCGGATAGCCTTCCCGCTCAGCCACCATCCGTTCGCTTTCACATTGGACCTCCGAATAATCCAATACGGTGCACACCGCGCCAAGTGCCGCAAAGACCGGTATCTGCTGGCCGCCGCCGCTGGCCAGCCCCAGCAGCTTTTTCCCGCGAAGTTCACCAAACCATTCATGCGGGACGATTTTCGTCGGCGTCAGATACACACCCCACCGACCGTTCAGTGCATTCTGATATACCTCATGAGAAATCGGTTTTCCCCATTCCCAGCCATCCCGGCACCAGCCGTCAATCACCCGAGAATTGATCTGCTGATAATCCATCTGTTTTGACCCCCATTTGTTTGATCTGGTTTTATTATATCAGACAAAACAAGGTCGGGCAATATCATTGCCGAAAATGTGAGCCGCAGTAAGCAAAATGCGAAAAAAGCGTAAATTTGACCGCTACCCTATGGAAAAGCAGGACAAATTGTTGTATAATGATGTCATATTGAGGTTTTATGTTCCCGACTGAAACTAACAATCAAAGGAGTTCTTCTTTTTGGAAATTTACCTGGATAACTGCGCAACCACCAAGGTCTGCCAGCCTGCGGCCGAGGCGGTTCTCCGCGCGATGACGCAGGACTACGGAAACCCGTCCTCCCTTCATAAAAAAGGACTGGATGCCGAACACATCCTCACCTCTGCCAGACGGACAGCCGCTTCCCTGCTGGGATGTGACTACAGCTGTGTCTACTTTACCGGCGGCGCAACCGATTCCAACAACCTCGCGATTCAGGGTGCATTGGCAGCACATCCACGCGACGGCAAAACGATCGTAACCACAACGGTCGAACATCCATCGGTCGCTGATACGGTCACTGCGATGGAAAAACGCGGCTATACCGTCAAGCGGGTGGCTCCCCGCCCGAACGGACAGTTTGACCCACATGACCTGGTAGACGCGGTGGATGATGACACGGTACTCGTCACCTTTATGATGGTCAACAATGAGCTGGGAACAATCCTTCCCTTTGAAAAGGTGGTTCCGGCTATCCGGCGCCGTTTTCCGAAGGTTCTGATCCATATGGACGGCGTCCAGGGATTTACCAAGCTGCCGCTTTCGGTCAGCAAACTGGACCTCGATCTGTTTTCCTTCTCAGGACATAAGCTGTACGCCCCAAAAGGAATTGGAGGACTGTATATCAAAAAGGGAATCCGCCTGCTGCCGGTTGAATACGGCGGCGGTCAGGAAAAGGGACTCCGTTCCGGGACCGAAGCAGTTCCGTCCATCGCCGGACTGGATGCCGCGCTCAAAATGATTCAGCAGAACCGGGCGGATATCCTCCAGAATTATCAGAACTGCAACCGGACACTGCGCATCCTGCTGGCGGAAATGCCGGAGGTCGTCATCAATTCGCCGGAAAATGGCTGTCCGCATATCCTCAACATCTCCGTCCCCGGAATTCCGTCGGAAATCATGCTGCATACGCTGGAGGAAAAAGGAATTTACGTTTCCTCTGGATCTGCCTGCTCAAAAGGCGCGCTCAGCGGGGTGCTGGCTGCCTTTCATCTGCCGCAGGAACGCATTCGTTCGGCACTGCGCATCAGTTTTTCGTATGAAACAGATGAGGAGCAGCTGCGGATTTTTGCTGCTGCGCTCAGAGAAGTGATTGACCGGTTGATGAAGGTTGTCAAAACGAATTGACGATTTGCCTGACTGGTCAGAAAGGGAAAAGGTATGAAAGAAATTATCCTCGCCAAAAACGGCGAAATTGCCCTTAAGGGGCTGAACCGCAGAAGATTTGAAGAAGTGCTGATGCGCAACATCAAATGGCGGCTGCGTGATTTTGGGAAAGTCACCCTCAGCTGCATGCAGTCGACTATCTATATCACACCGGAAGACAGCACTTTTTATGACTTTGACGGTGCGATCGAAGCGTTGCGGCATGTCTTTGGCATTGCCTCGATCTCCCGTGCAATCGTGCTGGAAAAAGACATGGAAGATATCCTATCCCATGTCTGCGACTATATCGAAAACGACCTGTTTGACGCCAAAACCTTTAAAGTCGAGGCCAAGCGGTCGGATAAACATTTTCCGCTCACCTCTCCCCAGATTTCTGCGGAAGTCGGCGGAAAAATTCTCTCCCGTTTCCATCGCCTGAAGGTGGATGTCCACAACCCGGACGTCACCGTCATGGTTGAGATCCGGGACCGCGGCGCGTATATCCATGCCGGAAAAATCCCTGGCGCAGGCGGCATGCCGGTATCCTCCTCTGGAGAAGCGATGCTGCTGATCTCGGGCGGTATCGACTCCCCCGTTGCTGCGTATATGATGGCCAAACGGGGCCTGGCCCTTTCCACCATTCATTTTCAGAGTCCGCCCTATACCAGCGACCGCGCACTGGAAAAGGTTGTCACCCTCTGCGAAGAACTCACCCCTTATACTGGCCGGCTCGCCTTTTACTGTGTCCCGTTTACCGAGATTCAGGAGGCACTTCGGGAACACTGTCCCGAGGAATTGTTTACCGTAATGATGCGTCGTATGATGATGCGGATTGCCACCCGTATCGCGCAGGAGAAAAATATCCCGGCACTGGTCACCGGCGAAAGCCTGGCACAGGTCGCCTCCCAAACGCTGGAAGCACTCTATTGCACCGACAATGCAACTCCGCTCGTGGTGCTGCGCCCGCTGATCGGTATGGACAAAGGCGAAATCATCCGCATTTCCCGTGAGATTGGCACCTTTGAGACATCCATTCTGCCTTATGAGGACTGCTGCACCGTCTTTACCCCCCGTCATCCCTGCACCAAACCCAAACTGTCGGTTCTGGAAAAGGCAGAGGCACGGTTTGACTACCAACCGCTGATTGACAAGGCAGTCGCTGGCACCCAGCTGCGGATGATTACCGGCAGTGGGGAAAGAAACAACGATGGATATACTCAATGAACGGTTACGACAGCTGGATACACTTCTGACCGCCAAAAAGAAAACAGCAGCCCTGCTGCTTCCCGGCAGCAGAGAAACAGCTGTACAGGCGGCAGATGGCTGCAAAAAAATCCGTATCCCGGATAAAAAAATGCGTCCGCTGCACCCGTCCATTATCAAAACATTTGGGCTCGTATCCCGGCAAGCGGCGATTGTTCAGGCTATGCAGGCCCGAAACACAGCTGCAACCGACTGGGGCGCAGCTGTAACCGATCCAGCACTGCTGCCGACACCTCTGACCGGAAACCTTTCAGAAGATGGTCAGACGGACATCTCGACCGTTTATATCGCAGTCACTGACGGAAAAAGAGCCGCAGTCCAACAGCTCTCCTGCCCCGGCGACCTGTCCGACGGACAGCTCCGGGAAGCAATGATGACACGGGCAGTCCAGCAATCTGCCGATCTGCTGACCGGACTGCTGCAAAAGGAAAAGGAAGCGCTGACACTTTTTGATCATGTGTCCCGGTTCAGACGGTACGCCGTTTCGCCGACAGAAGCGCTGCTGCGTTCTATACTTCCCTGGAGGGGGGATAAGCCGGGCGATATCATTACCAAAACCGTTTTGATTGCAGCCGTTGTCGCTGTCATCCTCTCAGCAGGGATGACGGCTTCGGAACAGATCTCGGTTAATCACACTGTTGACAATATCCGGCAAGCGGTGGAAGTCTACACCGAACTGCCAACGGAAGAAGAAAACAGCAGTCTGCCGGATGGATATCAGAGCAAGTTTGCATCACTATATACAATCAATCCCGACGTGACCGGCTGGCTGACCGTTCCCGGCACCAACATCGACCTTCCGATCATGCAGGCGGATGACAACGACTATTATCTCTCCCATGATCTGTACGGAAAATCCGACCCTTACGGGCTTCCCTATATTGACTACCGTGTGCCGATTGAACCGGACGGACAGTGGGCAGCGAATACAATCGTCTATGGCAGCAGTATACAGGACGGCTGCATCTTCGATGCACTGACCGGATACCGGGATGAAGAGTTTTACAAAGAACACCCTTTTCTGACTTTGGATACCGTATATAATCAGAGTGAATGGGTTATCTTTGCTGCTTTTGATACGGCTGCCGATGATATCGAGGAGCTGAGCGGTCTCATCCAGGCAGCCCCTGACGATGTGCAGCGGTATATGGAACAGGCCACTGCCCGCAGTTATTTTACCAATCCCGTTGATATCAGCACCGATGATGTTTTTCTGACGCTGCTGACCTGCTCCGGCAGCGCGGCAGATACCAGGCTGTGTGTTGCGGCAAGACGGCTACGCGAAGGGGAATCGGAACAGGATTTCGACTTTTCTTGCAGTGCCAGCAATCCGCAGCGTGTAAAATCCATCTACAATTCATGATTGACAATTCAGGAAAGGAATGACGTCAGATGAAATATTTTTTCCGCAGCTACTGGCTTCAGGTCATAGCGGTTTTTGTCTCTCTGTTTATCGGATCGCGCGTAATCGCGATGGTATTTGCAGATATTGAGGGAACCGGCAGACTTTCGACTGTCGCAGACACAACTTCAGAGGTCAGCAGCGAACTTTCTTCCGAATCGTCCGAAGTATCCTCCGAAGAAAGCTCGGATAATCCGCTGGATGAACTGTTTGAATCGACCGACTGGAGCGACAGTCTGGAGTCTTCCCACACCTCCACAGGGAATTCCGGCAGCTCATCCAGTTCCAGTTACAGTAGTAATTCCGGCGGCTCCAGCTATACCGGCGGTTCTGGCAGCACAAACAGTTCGGGCAATTCGGGTAATTCTGGCAGTTGGTCCAGCTCCGGCAGCTCATCCAATTCCAGCAGTTCGTCCAGCTCGGGAAGTTCTTCCAGTTCCAGTGGGTCGTCCAGTACAGGAAGTTCTTCCAGTTCTGACAGTTCGTCCAGCTCCGGCAGTTCGACGCCTTCCGGCGGGTCTTCGGGCAGCTCTTCTTCCACTACCCCTGACGGTCCCGATCTGAACGATGATTTTGTGACCGGCGGCGATACCGATCCAACCGGCGGCAGCAGCTCCGGCAGTGATTCTTCGGTACCTCCTTCCAGCAGTACCGAAACGCCCGGCTCGTCCTCGTCCACCATTACGGCTCCCGGCGGTGACTATGTCGGTGAAAGCGCCACCAACGACGGACCTGGCGACTGATCAGTTGTTTTGAGCAAAAAGACTTGACTTGAAGTCCACTTCAAGTGCTATACTGTTTGAGAACAACCAAGTGGCCGCCTGAAGACGGCCTTCATCGAAAGATGAACCTTAATTTCTCAGCCAATGTAAACCGTGCCACGAAGGTACCCGCTGTCTTTCAAGAGGACGGCTGTACTTTCGTGGCTTTTTTCAATCTGAAAGGAAATAAGATGGAACTTGAGCAAAAACGTATGCTGTTGAAACAGTATTTTACCGAACATAATCGGGTTGTCCTCGGATTTTCCGGCGGAGTTGATTCTGCCTTTCTGCTTGCCGCCGCACAGCAAGCAGGCGCTGCAATCACTCCAATCTTTATCAAAACCCCTTTCCAGCCTGCCTTTGAACTGGCAGATGCAAAACGGCTTGCCGATCAGCTGGATATCCCGCTGGAGATTCTGGAAGCAGACCCGCTGACCGATCAGCAGATCGCCGGCAATGACGCAAAGCGCTGTTACTGGTGCAAACGGATGTTATTTTCTCTGCTGCGCGACCGTGCGCAGCAGCTGGGCGCAACACTGATCGACGGTACCAATGCTTCTGACCCGGAGGACGACCGCCCCGGTATGCAGGCCCTGCGGGAGCTGGGGGCCCAGTCTCCGCTGCGGCTGTGCGGGCTGACCAAAGAAGAGATCCGCCAGCTGTCCAGAGAATACCAGCTGTTTACCTGGGACAAACCCAGCTATGCCTGTCTTGCGACCCGAATCCCGACTGGAACCCCAATCGACTCTGCAACGCTGCAAAAAATTGAGGGTGCCGAACAGGCCCTTGTCAGCCTTGGTTTTTCTGATTTTCGGGTACGGGTATTCCATGGAGCGGCACGCCTTCAGCTGCTGCCCTCTCAGTGGCAGATGAGCGACCAGATGCGTCAGAAAGTCACCCAAGCGGTAAACAGATATTTTGACACCGTCCTGCTGGATATGGTTCCGCGGACGTCCAGAGAATGAGAGGTGCAATCAGATGAATACCAAGGAAATCCTCGCGGCCGTTCGGGATGGGAAACTCAACGTCGAGCAGGCAGCCCTTCAGCTCAAGCTGGAACCCTTTCAGGAGATGGGATTTGCCAAGATCGACCATCACCGCGCACTGCGTCAGGGCAGTGCCGAGGTGATCTACGGTGCTTCCAAGACTCCTGAACAGATTGCTTCCATTGCTGCGGCGATGGCGGAACATGGCGGTCAAAATATCCTGATCACCCGGATGCACCCTGAAGCGGAGGAGATTGTCCGCGCCGCCAATCCCGGGCTGTGGTATGACCCGCTTTCCCGCATCGGAATTGTCAATAAGGTCGAATATGTCGACACCGACGGATATATTGTCGTCGCCTCGGGCGGTACTTCCGACCAGCCGGTTTGTGAGGAAGCAGCATTGACAGCCGAAGCGATGGGCAACCGCGTCGTAAGAATGTACGACGTCGGGGTTGCCGGATTACAGCGGCTGCTCTCCCGGCTGGATGTGCTGATACAGGCAAATGTTGTCATCGCAGTTGCCGGTATGGAGGGAGCACTTGCAAGTGTGGTCGGCGGTCTGGTGGATTGCCCGGTTATCGGCGTCCCGACCTCGGTCGGATATGGTGCAAGTTTCGGCGGTGTATCCGCCCTGCTGAGCATGCTCAACAGCTGTGCAAGCGGCGTCAGCGTCGTCAACATCGACAACGGCTTCGGTGCCGGGTTCCTGGCCAGCCGTATCAACCATCGGACCGGCAGCACTCCGGTGCCGGATACCAAAAAGGAGAATGAATGATGAAAACACTTTATCTGGAATGCGGAATGGGCGCTGCCGGCGACATGCTGATGGCAGCGCTGTCAGAATTGACCGACGCGGAAGCGTTTGTCGAAAAGATAAACAGTCTGGGCATCCCTGGCGTCAGAGTTACCCGCCAAAATGCTGAAACCTGCGGAATCCACGGTACCCATATGCTGGTCACGATTGACGGCGAAGAGGAAGTCACCGAAGATGTCCGTCTGGCGGCAGCAGGACAGGATGATATGTTGATCATTTCGGAAGAACACCATCATGATCATGAGTACCACCACGACCATGATCACGACCACGAGCACAACCATGACCATGATCATGACCACGAGCACCACCATGACCACGACCACGATCATGACCACGACCACGATCATGACCACGAGCATCATCATCACGGCCATCATCATACCAGTATGGCAGACATCCGCACCATCGTTGCCGGGCTGGATGTCTCCGAAAAGGTCCGGCAGGATGTACTGGCAGTCTATCAGCTGATTGCTGAAGCGGAAAGCCACGCCCACAACTGTCCGGTCGAAGAAATCCATTTTCATGAGGTGGGCAATATGGACGCGATCGCGGACATCACCGGTGTCTGTCTGCTGATGGAGATGATCGGTGCGGATGAAGTCTTCTGCTCACCTGTTCATGTCGGCAGCGGACATGTCCACTGTGCACACGGCATTCTGCCGGTTCCTGCCCCTGCGACTGCCTGGCTGCTGCGCGGAATCCCCTCTTACTCAGGCAGTATCAACGGAGAACTGTGCACCCCGACCGGAGCCGCGCTGCTGCGGCATTTTGTCACCCGGTTTGTTCCAATGCCGGTGATGACCACCGAAAAAATTGGATATGGTATCGGCCGAAAGGTCTTCCCTGCTGCCAACTGTGTCCGGGCTTTCCTGGGAGAAACCGAAAATGCCGGTGATCGGATTGTCGAACTATCCTGCAACCTCGACGACATAACCGGAGAGGACATCGGATTTGCCTCAGAACAGCTGCTGGCAAGCGGTGCGCTGGATGTATTCACCACCCCGATTCAGATGAAGAAAAACCGTCCCGGACTGCTGCTGCACTGCCTCTGCCGCCCACAAGATGCCGAAAAGATGGCGCAGCTGATCTTCACCCATACCACTACCATCGGTATCCGCCGGACAGAATACAACCGCTATACCCTGACGCGGCGGGAAGAAACGCTGGACTCCCCCTACGGGCCCATCCGCACGAAAATATCGGAAGGATATGGCGTCCACAGACGCAAAGCGGAATATGAAGACCTTGCCGCCGCTGCTAAAAAAGCCGGGGTATCTATCCGACAGGTGCGCGACTCTCTTTCAATCAAATAAATTCAAGATCAGCTGAACAGCCGACAAAAACAAAACTCCCGCCGACAGTCCCAAAACCGTCAAAGTTTCAGGGCTGCCGACGGGAGTCAGACATTTGTTTTAAATGGCTCTATAATAAAAGTTGGGGTGAGCAAATAGAGCCTACGAAAAAAAATCGAAAAAAGTAGAGCA
>DVLN01000038.1 GCA_018715465.1 Candidatus Faecivivens stercorigallinarum
CCAGATAAACCGTCAAATTACCCTCGAAGATGGCAACTGCCTTCTCCGAGGGTAATCATAGCAAAATGAGGTTTACGCGTTTGCTGTCAGGATTTCGACAACCGGGCGCAGGATGGCTGCATCTATTCCAAGGGTACTCAGCTCCGCTTCAACTGCAAGCAAACTCTTGCCCGCCTGAAGCTTTTTGACAACTGAATAGATCCGTTCCTTCAGCATAAATTCGATCTGAGCACGATTCAGATAGTCAAACACCCGCTCCAACAGCGGCTGTTCAGCTTCGTGCAAATCTTTAAACCGGACAACCAGCTGCCGGTCGGTCGGAATACCGGGGAGTTCCAGCACCTTTGCCGACAAGGCACGATCATACCGTTCCGACAGAGGCTCGACTGCCTGGCCATCACATTCAACAGAGACCGTACAGTCGGAATTGACGCCGCGGAAAAACAGGGTATATTCTCTTTCTGCCGGGATCAGCGTCGTATCGCCTTTTGCAGCCGCAATCGTGAAGACCGGCTCCTTTTCATCAGAAATGGTGTATTCCGTTTCGCACCATTCCCCAAATCCGTCACCGGCATCTTCCCGCAATACAAAGCGGCCAGCGCAGCCTGCAAATACATGAACATCCAGCTTCCCGGGATTATCCAGCGCATTCCCAGTTGTCCGGCCGTCCAGCGGCAGAATGCCACCCTGCTTGAGCAGGACAGGCATATCCTCCACACTGCGATTGAGCAGCACCTTCCGTCCGCCCGAATAGATGACGCCGGTAAACAAATCCGTCCATCTGCCTTCGGGAAGCCATGCGGTAAAGGAAGCCATGCCGGTATGCAGATCGGCCTTCCGGGTAATCGGGCAGACGATCAGTTCCGAGCCAAAATAATATTGATTGCGCACATGATAGGCTTCCCGATCCATTGGATGATGATAGTACATCGGCTGCATCAGAGGGACAGACGCGTAAGCAGCGCGATAGTTCATGCTGTTGAGGTAAGGAATCATCTGATGGCGCAGCCGAAGATATTTTTTCATCACTGCTTCCGCGGTCATATTATACCGCCAGGGCTCCTTCCCGTTAAATTCGCTGTTGCTGCTATGCAGCCGCATAATCGGTGAAAATACCCCAAATTGGAGCCATCTTACTGCAAGTTCATCATCCTTGACGCCGAGCATATGGCCGCCGATATCGTGGCTCCACCAGCCATAGCCGATATTGGAAGCATTGACTGTAAAATAGGGCTGGAAGTCCAGGCTATTCCAGGAGATGATGCTGTCCCCGGAAAATCCGATCGGATACCGGTGGCTGCCAGGGCCTGCATATCTGGAAAAGATCAGCCCGCGTTTACCGTCCTTCTGACTGTCGTTATAATGATAATGGTTGAGCATCCAGAGCGGGTCCAGGCCGGGTATGCCCGAATTGCTGCCCTGTTGCCAGTCGATCCACCAGAAATCCACCCCATCCGCTTCCAAAGGATGGTGCACGCAGTCAAAATATCCCTCCATAAACTTCCTGTTTCCAGGCTGAAAGACAATCGGGTCTTCTTCGGCGGTGTCCATGCCCATATATTCAGCAAACGCCGGATAGCAGTCTTCAAATGCACGGACGCCGTCCGCAGGATGCACATTCAGCGTCACCTTCAGGCCCTTTTGATGAAGCTGGCTGGCAAATTCCTTGGGATCGGGAAAAAGCTCCCGGTTCCAGGTATAGCCTGTCCATCCGGTTCCATATTTCGGATCAATCTCGGTCAGGTGCCAGTCCATGTCAATAACGGAAACAGTAAACGGGATATCCTCCTGTTCAAAACGGTCCATCAGCTGCAAATAGGACTGCTGAGTATACTTGTAATAACGGCTCCACCAGTTGCCAAGCGCATATTTGGGCAGCAGCGGTACATTGCCGGTCAGCCGGTGGTAATCTTTCAGGCAGGCCAGGTATTCCCTGCCATAACCAAAGAAATAGATATCATCTGCTTCCGGGTCCTTTCGCTGGCGGATCCATCCCGTCTCATCCAGCAGCAAAGAGCCCTTGTCATTGAGGACAGACCATCCCTCCTGGGAGAGGATACCATGTTCCAGTGCAACTGCGCCATCCGCATTATCCAGCGTCCGAGCAATACCCAAAAGATCGTTTGGCTGATCACCATAATGCCAGACGGCAGAATAGCAGGCAAAGTTTCCGCTCAAGTCAATTTTTAGCCCTTCGGATGAAAACTTCTTTTTATTATAGGTCAGCCGGAGCTGTTCAGTAATAATTTGCAGTTCATCTTCCGCTTCAATCAGCCGATAGTCAGGCAGTTCAAAGTTGCGGTTGACGACCATCTGTGTCGGCGCGTCTACAAACTCCCCTTTTTCGCTGTACTCCATCCGAATGAGACTGGGAGTTAAAACAGAAATACGGTAATGCTTTCCGCAGATGATGGCCTGCGGATTGGTTTTTATACTCATCTGAACACCTCATTTTATTTTTTCTGAGCCGGTCATATCAGAAATCATCGGATGGTTTACGCCGATAAAATCTGACCACGTTGCTGTCTGATGTCATGAACGAATGGCAGGGCACAGCAATATCTTAGCTTCCCATGGGCGCAGCAGGTTTCCATCCTGCCGCGGATAGTTGGCAATCAGGACTTCTGCGTCCTTCCATTCCGCCGGCAGTTCCCATTCTGTTTGCTGATCACCAAAATTGCAGACAACCAGCAGCTGTTCTCCCTGGTACTCCCTGCGATAGACAAACAGGTTCGGGTGTTCCGGCTCCAGAAGAGTAAAATCGCCCTCGATAAATACCGGGTATTCCTTTCTGAGTGCTGTCAGCCTGCGGTAATAGCTGAATACCGAGTTTTCATCCTCGATCTGCGCGGCAGCGTTAATCTCCCGGTAGTTGGAATTGACCTGAATCCAGGGTTCTCCGGCAGTAAAGCCACCGTTGGGGCTGTCGTCCCACTGCATCGGGGTACGGGCATTGTCGCGGCTGCGCGCATATATCGACGCCAGCACATCTTCTTCTGGATAACCCTGTTCCAGCCGTTCCTGATAGAGGTTTAAAGTCTCAAGGTCCCGGTATTCGGTGATAGGCAGCCGGATATTGGTCATACCCAGTTCTTCACCCTGATAGATGTATGGCGTGCCCTGCATCCCATGCAGCATGGTTGCCAGCATTTTGGCCGATTCTTCCCGGTATTTTCCGTCGTCCCCCCAGCGGGAAACGATACGGGGAAGGTCGTGGCTGCTCATAAACAGGCTGTTCCAGCCCTGGTTATGCAATCCTGTCTGCCAGCGGGCCATCGTCTTTTTCAGCTGGACGAGCGGCAGCGGCGCAAGGTCCCATTTGGTTTTGCCCGGCTGCTGGTCGAGCAGGATATGTTCAAACTGGAACACCATCGACAGCTCGCTGCCATCCGGCGCACTGTACAATTTTGCCCGTTCCAGGTCTGCCCCCCATGCTTCGCCAACCGTCACCATGCACCCTTTCTGGAAAGTTTCGGCGCTGAGTTCGCGCAGATATTCATGCAGGCGGGGACCATTATTGGTGATACCACGGTCAGGCTCCTTCGCAATCTGGTCAATGACATCCAGGCGGAAACCTGCAACTCCCTGTTCCATCCACCAAAGGATCATATCATACAGTTCCCGGCGCAGTGCAGGGTTTTCCCAGTTCAGGTCCGGCTGCTGGGGCGCAAACTGATGGAAATAATATTGCCCGACTTCCGGTACCCATGTCCACGCGGGACCGCCAAAAGCGGCCTTCATATCATTCGGATATTGATCCGGCGTGCCGTCTCTCCAGACATAGTAGTCGTGGCAGGGATTATCGCGGCTGGACTTTGCCTCCAGAAACCAGCGATGCTGGTCAGAACTGTGGTTCAAAACCATATCCAGCACAATGCCGATCCCGCGCTTTTTGCCTTCGGCAATCAGCTCCCGCATATCTTCCAGCGAACCGTACATCGGATCAATTGCCCGGTAGTCTGAGACGTCATAACCATTATCTACCTGCGGAGAAGCAAAAACAGGGGAAAGCCAGATCACGTCGATCCCCAGTTTTTGCAGATAATCCAGACGGGAAATAATCCCCTTCAGGTCACCCGTACCGCTGCCGGTTGTATCCTGAAAGCTTTTGGGATAAATCTGGTAGATGGTTGCGTTCCGCCACCATCCGGGTCTGTTTTTGTCCAACATTTTGACAGCCTCCTTGGTTTGTGTCCATAATCAGGAAAAGTTTTGAGCAAAAGTTTCGTATTGTTTCGTAAATATGATACAACAACTGGATTCATCCGTCAATCACTATAATTCACAACTTATTTGTAAAGAATCTATCCACTTTTACCATGTGTGTAGACATCTTGTTTTAAACCAGAAGAACACAAGCAAAGTGAGGCAAAAACTACAAATTTTTGATTGACTTTACGGCTATTCTTTTGTACAATAATTGTACAGACCACTGATTGAGCATGATGATCAACAAAGGAGAAAGACTATGGCCACGATTGACGATATCGCAAAAAAATTG
>DVLN01000039.1 GCA_018715465.1 Candidatus Faecivivens stercorigallinarum
GTGTTTGAATACTTTCCACATCTTCATCCGTCCGGCGAAATGCTGAAAAGTTTTGCCGCCCTTGACAATCAGTCGCCAACTGACCTATAATAAGTTCAGTTTAGCTGTATGGCACAAGATATTGTGTAAAACCGCCTGTGCATATACAAATTATTTGATTGACAAGAGATGGGATTTGAGGAAAAATGATTACCAGAGTCAGAAAACGGGATGGAAGGGTCGTTCCCTTCAACCTGGAAAAAATCGCGCTCGGCATCTACCGGGCAGCACAGAGCGTCGGCGGAAGCGATTACGGTACCGCATGCAGCCTTGCCGAAGAAACTGCACACCGGCTGGAAACGCTGCTGGATTACGGTCAGCAGCCGGATGTTGAATTGATTCAGGATACGGTGGAAAAGGTGTTGATAGATAACGGCCATGCCTCCACTGCAAAGAGCTATATCCTCTGCCGGGCCGACCGGAGCCGGATTCGCGAGATGGACTCCAGCCTGATGAAGATTTATGAGGGCCTGACCTTCCAGTCGGCTGCTGAAAGCGATCTGAAGCGGGAAAACGCCAACATCGACGCCGATACCGCGATGGGAACGATGCTCAAATACGGAAGTGAGGGCGCCAAGAAGTTCAACCAGCTGTTTGTCCTCAAGCCGGAACATTCCAAGGCCCATATCGACGGGGATATCCATATCCATGACCTGGATTTTCTGACTCTGACCACAACCTGTACTCAGATTGACCTGCATAAGCTGTTCACCGGCGGATTTTCGACCGGCCACGGCTATCTGCGGGAGCCGAAGGACATCGCGTCCTATTCGGCACTGGCCTGTATTGCGATTCAGGCAAATCAGAATGACCAGCACGGTGGTCAAAGCATCCCCTGTTTTGATTATTACCTGTCGGATGGCGTCCGCAAGACCTATCGTAAGCGTTACCGGAGCAATCTCTGTAAGGCTGCACAGCTGCTGGGTGATGACGATGCTGCAAAGAAAGCGGATGCGGCTGTAGGTGTTTTGTATGATGCGGAGATCTATCCCTGTCTGGATGGCTCCAACGGATATGCTCAGAAGGAACGGGAAGCACTTTGCGGATTTATGACGGATGAACTCATTTCCAAAGTGCAGGCGTTTGCCGCCGCTGAATCAGAAAAGGAGACCGACCGTGCGACCTATCAGGCGATGGAAGCATTGGTTCATAACCTCAATACGATGAATTCGCGCGCCGGCAGCCAGGTGCCTTTTTCTTCCATCAATTATGGAACGGATACCTCTCCCGAGGGCCGGATGGTTACCCGAAACGTGATGCTGGCGACCGAGGCCGGTCTTGGCGCAGGGGAAACCCCAATCTTCCCAATTCATATCTTTAAGGTTAAAGAGGGGGTCAACTATAACCCCGGAGACCCGAACTATGACCTGTTCAAACTGGCGATTCGTGTTTCAGCAAAGCGGCTGTTCCCGAACTTCTCATTTTTGGATGCGCCTTTTAACCTTGCTTATTATAAACCCGGCCATCCCGACACCGAGTGCGCCTATATGGGCTGCCGTACAAGGGTACTGGCCAACCATTACGACCCGGAACATGAGATTGTGACTGGACGCGGCAACCTTTCCTTTACCTCGGTCAATCTTCCTCGGCTTGGCATTCTGGCGAAGGGGGACCTTGACGTTTTCTTTACCTCGTTGGATAAAGTGATGGACATGGTCGTCGACCAGCTGCTCGATCGGTTCCGTATTCAGGCCCGTAAAAAAGTACGCAACTATCCAATGCTGATGGGACAGGGCGTCTGGCTTGGTTCTGAAAAACTTGGGCCGGACGATGAGGTCGGCGAGGTTCTCAAACAGGGCACGCTGACGATGGGCTTTATCGGGCTGGCAGAATGCCTGAAAGCGCTGACCGGTTTTCATCATGGTGAATCGGAAGAGTCGCAGAAACTGGGCCTGCGGATCATCTCGCATATGCGTGCACGGACCGACCGTGCGACCGAAGAAACCGGGCTGAACTTCAGCCTGATCGCGACTCCTGCCGAAGGTCTTTCCGGTACGTTTATCCGCAAGGACAAGGTTCGTTTCGGTATCCTTCCGGGCATCACCGACCGGGAGTATTATACCAACTCTTTCCACATCCCGGTCTATTATGATATTTCCGCATTTGACAAACTGCGACTGGAAGCGCCCTATCATGCGCTGACCAACGGCGGGCATATCTCGTATATCGAGCTGGACGGTGATCCGACTCAGAATCTGGACGCCTTCGAACGGGTGGTCCGTTATATGAAGGAGATCGGCATTGGATACGGTTCGATCAACCATCCGGTTGACCGCGACCCGGTTTGCGGATTTACCGGCATCATTGCCAATGAATGCCCTCACTGCCGCCGTAAAGAGACCGAGGGAGAAAAGGGATTTGAGCGGATCCGCCGGATTACCGGTTATCTGGTCGGGACCACCGACCGTTTTAATGATGCAAAGCGGGCGGAAGAGCGGGACCGTGTGAAGCATGGAATCTTCCCGGGAAAGATGGAACTGTAAGCGGATTGAATGGATAAAAGGTGCCTTGCAGGACGCAAAGCGTTTTGCAGGGCACTGTTTCTTTTTCTCTCTCTTTACAGATAGAACAATTCATGTTATGCTTTAAAAAAGGAAGCGATTAAAATGGAAAAAGAGCTTCAGTCAACTGCCGTGTCGGACTCCGGCAAAATTTTGCGGATCGCAGGGATTGTCCGGGAGTCGATTGTCGATGGGAAAGGAATCCGGTTTACAGTATTTTGTCAGGGATGTCCGCATCATTGTCCCGGCTGCCATAATCCTCAGACCCACCCGTTTGATGGCGGGAGCTTGGTCAAGATCGAACGAATTGCGCAAGAGATCGGGAAAAACCCGTTGCTGCAAGGGGTTACCTTTTCGGGTGGAGAGCCGTTTTGTCAGCCGGGTGCATTTGCGGAGCTGGCAAAGCTGGTGCATGCTATGCCGGGCAATCTGGATGTGACCTGTTATTCCGGCTGGACGTACGAACAGCTGCTGGAAAAAGCGGAGACAGAACCGGATGTCGCGGCGTTGCTGGGTGAATGTGATTATCTGGTTGACGGGCCGTTTGTGTTGGCAAAGCGGGATTTGACATTGCGGTTTCGCGGCTCCAGCAACCAGCGTTTTCTCGATCTGAAAAAAAGCCGCGCCGCTGGTAAGGCGATAGAGGCGTTGGAATAAGTGAATGATAGAACAGGAGGACTGCAATATGGTCAAGGCATCGGTTCCCAGCAGAGTCTGTCTGTTTGGTGAGCATCAGGATTATCTGGGACTGGAAGTGATTGCGGCAGCGATCGACCTGCGTTTTTGTGCATCGGTTACACCGCGGGAGGATATGCAGCTGCAAATTCGGATTCGCGACCGCGCACTGTCGGCGCTTGGGCAGGAGAATCCCGGACGGTACCAGACATATACATTGGATCTCTCGCAGCCGCAGGTTTATGAGGGACAGCGGGATTATTTCCGTTCGGTGGTCAATGTCCTGACCCATGCGGGTTATCATTTGAGTGGTGCTGATGTGGTGCTGGATTCCGAAATTCCGATCGGCAAGGGAATGTGTTCTTCGACCGCAATGGTGATGGCGCTGATGGCGGGTTTGGCCGCACAGTCTGGCAGAGAGCTTGAGCCGATGGAATTGGCACAGCTCGGCTGGCAGGCAGAAGTTGCCGAGTTTGGTGAACCGGGCGGGATGATGGACCATTACGCCGGGGCGCTGGGCGGGATATTGCATCTGGACTTTTCAGACGGTGTTCGGGTAGAAAAATTGCCGGATGTTTTAAAGGAAGATATTATTTTGTTTGATTCATTGGAGGAAAAGGATACTCTGTCGGTCCTGCGCAGTGCAAAGACTCCGTCGGTCGAGGGATTGAAGGTACTGGCAGCATATGGCGTCCATTCGGTGCGTGATCTGGCCGAAAATCCGCTTCTGGAGCGGAGAATCGGCATGCTGCCGGAAGAGATGGCACGCAGAGTCCGCGCAAATGTTGACAACTACCGCCTCCAGCGGATGGCTTATCAGATGCTCTCCGGCGGTGAGGTAAGCGGACGCCAGCTGGGTGGACTGCTTAACCGGCATCAGACCAATTTGAGAGATGGTCTGGGCATTTCTACTCCAAAGATTGACCATATTCTTGAGATGGCACTGGCAAATGGTGCATACGGCGGCAAAATCAATGGCAGTGGCGGCGGCGGGTGCGCGTATTGTTACGCTCCTAAAGAAAAGAGCGAAGGCATTCTCAAAGCAGCAGAAGCAAACGGAATTCCGGCAAAACGCCTTTCGATTACCGATGGCGTGCGAATCCAAGTGCAGTAAACAAATAATTTTTTGTGATCATTCAGCAGTTGGAAAATTTGTCGAAATCTGTGAGAAAGGAAGATAATTACGGTTACACTGATTCGCAACTGTGATTTATATACCCCCAAACATCTCGGACTGTCGGATGTTCTGATCGCAGGCAACAGGATTGAAGCGGTTGCACCGGCGGGACAGCTGGATTTTCGCTTTGCCGGTGCACAGACGCTGGATGCTGGCGGCCGAAAAGCAATACCCGGCCTGATCGACCTGCATGTCCATGTGACTGGCGGCGGAGGGGAACAGGGATTTGCGTCCCGCGTTCCCGAAAGCCGGATGGAGGATATTGCGGCAACCGGCGTAACGACAGTACTTGGGCTGCTCGGCACCGATGGTATTACCAGAAGCCTTGAGAATCTGTATGCAAAGGTTGAGGCGCTGAACGAGGAAGGGATTTCTGCCTATATGCTGACCGGCTCTTATTCGCTGCCCTCAGTGACGCTGACCGGCAGTGTTGAGCGGGATATTGCGCTGATCAGTCCATGTATCGGGGTCAAACTGGCGTTGTCCGACCACCGCAGTTCCCATCCCAGCGTGCGGATGCTGACCGATGCTGCAGCAGCGGCGCGCATGGGTGGGCTGATCTCTGGTAAAAAGGGACTGGTTACCATCCATATGGGCAGCGGGGAAGCGGGAATTTCTCCGCTGTTTGAAATGCTGGAGCAGTCGGATATTCCGATCGGGAATCTGCTTCCGACGCATATGGGGCGGACGGACGCGCTGTTTGCGCAAGGGCTGGAACTGATCAAAAAGGGCGGAAACATTGATTTGACCGCAGGTGATGGAGAAGCTGCACAGCGAATCTTTGAAGCGGAGAAGCAGGGCATTGACCTGGAAAGAATCACCGTTTCCAGTGACGGATACGGCAGCCAGCCGAGATTTGACGCCGGGGGAAATTGTATCGGTCTTGGATGGACCGGAACCGGGGTGCTGATGGAAGAACTACAGGCGCTGGTCCAAAGAGGTATGCCGCTAGAGAACGCGCTCATCTTCTTTACCCGGAATGCCGCCAACCGTCTGGGGCTTCCAGCAAGCAAGGGACAAATCCTGCCGGGGATGGATGCCGACCTGGTGGTTTTGGAGGATAACTGGTCGGTGTTTGGTGTATTTGCAGGTGGCAATGAGCTGCGTTGGGATGGCAGACAACTGAAAAAAGGATATTTTTCCTGATTTTTGAAAAAAATGCTTGACAACTGAGAAAAGCTGTGGTAATATATATGTGTTGCCGCGAGATACCGACAACACAAACTGAATAAGCGCCACTAGCTCAGCTGGATAGAGTGTTTGACTACGAATCAAAAGGTCACAGGTTCGAGTCCTGTGTGGCGCGCCAAAGCAGCGTGTATCAGACAATACACGCTTTTTTGTTGCCCGGATACCTGCTTGACAGCAGTGGTGTGTTTGTGGTATAATTCTGTCGAATTAAATATGATGACGCATTTCTGCCGCCGGGTAGAAGTGAACAGACGTCGGGACTTTTTTTGTCGGTAGGCCTTTGCAGACAAAAAGGGTTCCGGCTTTTTTGTTGCCGGGACAGAGACGTTGTCTGCTGAATGGAGGATGAAAATGGAAGTTGGAAAATGCCGCAGGGAGTTTGCCAGGTATGTGAGTCTGAATGTGATGGGAATGATCGGGCTTTCCTGTTATATTCTGGCGGACACCTATTTTGTGTCGGCAGGGCTGGGAACCAATGGCCTGGCAGCGCTCAATCTGGCAATACCGGTCTACAACCTGATACATGGCTGCGGGCTGATGCTGGGAATGGGCGGTGCGACACGGTATTCTATTCTGAAAAATGGGGGAAACGGCAGCGAAAGCCGCGGTGTTTTCACCCATACGCTGCTGATGGGAGCTGTTTTGATGCTGGCATTTGTGCTGACTGGCATATTTGGTTCGTCATTGGTTGCAGAGCTGCTGGGGGCTGAGGGGGAGATCTTCGGGATGACCCGGACGTATCTCCAGGTTCTGCTGATTGGTTCGCCGGTGTTTATGATGAATGACATCCTGATCTGTTTTGTCCGCAATGATGCAGCACCACAATTGTCGATGACAGCGATGCTGAGCGGAAGTTTTTCTAATATCCTGTTGGACTACATTTTTATTTTCCCGATGAGAATGGGAATTTTCGGCGCAGTAATCGCGACAGTCCTGTCTTCTGGTATTAGTATGCTGGTGGTATCGTCCCACCTGTTCCGCCGCCGCAACGGATTTCATCTTTGCTGCTGCCGCCTGGATTGGAGAATGGTCGGTACAATGGTGGGATGTGGTCTGCCGTCTTTTGCATCTGAATTATCCGCTGGGGTGGTTATGGTTGTCTGGAACATGATTCTGCTTGGTTTGGGAGGAAATGTTGCGGTAGCTGCCTACGGGGTAACCGCCAACCTGTCGTTGGTGGTGCTGGCAATCTATACCGGAATCGCGCAAGGAATCCAACCACTGATCAGCCGGTATTATGCGACTGGAGAGTCAGAAAAGCGGGGAGCGATCTTCCGTTATGCTATTTTTACGATTGTAGTACTTTCGGGTGTGATATATCTGCTGCTGTTACTGGGCGCAGAACCGGTCGCGATGATCTTTAACAGTGAACGGGATATGCAGCTGCAACAGATTGCAGTGCAGGCGATCCGGCTGTATTTTATCGGCGCGTTCTTTGCGGGACTGAATATCCTGCTGGCGATCAATTTTGCTGCATCCGACCAGCCCGGTCCTGCCAATCTGGTTTCACTTCTGCGCGGATTTATTGTTGTCATCCCAATGGCGTTTATTATGGCATGGCTGTGGGGAATGGACGGATTGTGGCTGTCTTTCCCGGTGTCGGAGGGGATCACTTCGGCTGTCGGACTGGCCGTCTGGCTAAATGGGAGAAGACGGCGGAAATAACAAATTTTATGCGAAAAGCCCTGAGGATTTCCCCAGGGCTTTTCATCTGTAAACATCAGCTTAAAGGAGTCAGTTTTTCACCGGTAAACAGGTAATCTTTCCCGATTTCAGTATTCAATTCATCAAAAAGATCGCCTGCATACACCTTGAGGTGTTTGCCAGCCTGGGAGGTAATAACTGCCCTTTCCAGCCGGCCGTTTTTCCATTCCATTTCCCTGATAGTGAATCCGTCTTTAGCCCGCAGGCCGGAAACTTTTCCATCCGCCAGAAAAGCGGGAAGACCGCCCAGTAGGTTGATCGAATGCTTTGTACTGCTGACCAGCATCTCACTGAACCCTGCGATATACCCGAGATTGCAGTCGATCTGGAACGTCAGTCCGCGCTTGTTGATCAGTGCTTGGGCGAAGCTAGGCAGTGGATGTGCGCCAAGCAAATTGTTCATGATCAGGTTTTCAAATAGAATCCCCATCATATCCTGCACCTTGTCCCGTCTTTCCAAGCGGGAAAACATGCAGATCCGCCAGGAGATCCCCCATCCGGTCCAATCGCCCGGCAAGGTGCGCCTTTCAAGGGTTATTTCTGCCGCCTTGGCAAATTCCGGTGTCTGATGCCTGTCGATGATTTCACCAGGATACAGCCCGACCAGATGGGAGAGGTGACGGTGCGAGTCGTTATAGTCATCATCGTCAGCGTTCCACTCACAGATTTGTCCCCATTTTCCGATTCTGACTGCAGGCGGCAGTTTGGCAAGAGCAGACTCAACTTCATCCAGAATCTCAAGCCCGGTTCCAAGATGTTTGGCTGCTTCCATATAATCTATGAATAGCTCGTATATAAGGCTGATGTCGAAAGCAGTGGCATATGAGAGATTGGAACCGGTGCGATGATTTACATTTTCGGGGCTGGTGGCAGGGCAGGTGACCAGATACTCGGTGCCGTCCGGTTCGCGATGGGGAACCAGATAATCCAGCATAAATACGACTGCGCCTTTGATGGTTTCAAAGACCCTGTGCAGATAGTCGTCATCCCGGTTGTACCGGTAGATGTCAAACAACTGGCAGCAAAGCCACACGCCGCAGGTGGGTGTCATGCCCCATGGACCGTCGACCGGGGCGGTGATGTTCCAAAGGTCGGTATTATGGTGCAGGACCCATCCCCTGTGGATATCGTACAGCTTTTCAGCCGTCTCATGCCCGGAAGGTTGCAGCGTGATCACCTTGTCGATGAATGGCTCTGCGCATTCCGCCAGATTTGCCGGATACGCACCCCAATAGTTCATCTGGAGGTTGATATTGGTGGTATACTTGCTGTCCCAGGCAGGGGTCATATAGGGGTTCCACAGTCCCTGAAGGGTTGCAGGCTGACCACCCGAACGGGAACAGGAGATCAGCAGATACCGGCTGAAATTGAAAAATAATGCAGCAAATGACGGGTCTTTCTCTTTCGAGAATCTTTTGAGTCGTTCATCGGTTGGGAGGTCGGAAAGCCCATCAATAGCTGGAACTTCAATTTTAACACGATCGTATAGTTTTTGATAATCC
>DVLN01000040.1 GCA_018715465.1 Candidatus Faecivivens stercorigallinarum
CATTTCTGTGTCAAATTGGTACTTATATTATATACAGGTTATAGACAGAGCAGATATTTTTAAATGGTAATGCTTCAATCGCTGTCAGAATTCTTTACCGCCGTTGTCGAATGTGGTATAATTTATATACATGCAGGAGCGCGGCTTTCTGATCCAAAACAGATGGCATATCCGGCAGCGGATCTGCATATATTTGATTTTGACAATAGGATGCAGGCCGATGATACTGCTCCTGGAAAGGATGGACAAACATGAGTTTTATTAAATCAGCTGTATATTCAAAATGGTTGCGGTCGCTTTCGGCCGGTATGATGGCACTGATGCTGGCGGCATCTGCTGCGATGACCGCTCAGCCGGTTTTTGCAGTTACGACCAATCAGGTCTCCAGCAATGAATTCAACGGACGGTTGTACAACGTCCTTTTGAGCCAGTGTGATACAAATGGTGATGGTGTGCTGACCACCTCGGAGCTGGCATCGTACACCTACGTCGATCTGTCCAATCAGAATCTGACTGACCTGACCGGTATCGAATATCTTTCGGGCGCGACCTATATTGATCTGTCCGGCAATAAGCTGACTTCACTGGCAGGGCTTAAATACAATTATAAATTAACCTATCTGGATATTTCGGATAACAATTTTACGACGCTTGATTCGATCATTGACAATTCGGATGCCTATGTCAATCTTCAGGAACTGGATGCTTCGGGTAACAAACTGACCGATATGTCGGGTGCGGTGGTCTGCTCTAATCTGACGACGCTGGATCTGTCCAATAACCAGCTTTCTACTTTAAGCAGCAGTATGGTGCTGATGAAAAAGCTGAAATCGCTTGATCTCTCTGATAATAAGATTTCTTCGATTCCAGGACTGCCCAGTTCGCTGACTTCGCTGAGCCTGTCGAATAACAGAATGACCGATCTGTCCTTTACCTCCAAGCTGATTGCGCTGGAATATCTGGACGCATCGGACAACCTGCTGACCTCAGCGTCTGGTCTCCCGGTTGCCAACCTTGAGACAGTCTATCTCGACAACAACCAGATCAAAACCCTCGGTGATCTGGTCGGTGCCAAAAACTGCACCATCAATGTATCGCACAATATAATTGATACCTATTCGACTACTGAACAGTCTTACAGTGAAACATTGCGCCTGTCGGGATGTGCAGTGACCGCTGTTCCGCAGAATCTGATCGGCTGGCAGTATCAGAATGGTGCTGTTTATTACTTTACCAACACGACCGGTTCTTATGTCACGGGTACGACTACCATCAGTGGTGTATCCTATACTTTTGGTGCTGACGGTGTGCTGAGCGGCACCGAAGAAAAAGAACCGGTTGAATATAAGGACCCCAGCCCTTCGGATGGGACTGAGGACGAGAATACCGGTACGGATAAACCCACCGGAGAACCCAGCGAAGACAGCAGCTTCCCCGGAACCTGGCAGCAGTCAGGCGATAACTGGTATCTGGTCGATTCCAACGGCAATATGCTGACCGGCTGGCAGAAGTATGACCGTGCCTGGTACTATCTGAACGCGGATGGAACAATGGCAACCGGCTGGCTTCAGGACGGAGACACCTATTATTACTTGTACGACTGGGGCGGAATGGCGACCGGTTGGTATAAGGTTGGCGGCAGCTGGTTCTATTCGGATGCATCCGGTAAGATGCTGGCGAGCAAATGGCTGGAATACAAGGGTGAATGGTATTATCTCAAATCCACCGGTACAATGGCCAAATCCTGGCTGGAACTGGGCGGTAAGTGGTATTATATGAACAGCGATGGTGTCATGCAGACCGGTTGGCAGGAGATCGGTGGTTCGACCTATTATATGTCCACCTCGACTGGCTATTGTGCGACCGGCTGGTGCAAGATTGACGGCAAGACCTATTATTTTGATCCGTCCAGCTGTAAGATGGCCCGCAACACCACCATCAACGGCTACAAGGTCGATGAAAACGGCGTTTACATTGAATCATAATCTGCTTTTGTCATAAAAACAGAACGATGCCCGGATGGGCTGGCAAAATCCGCCAGTTCATCCGTGCATTTTGGTTTTTGCTATAATTAACGGCGGTGTGGCATCGCAGCAGCAATTTCCTGCCAACGGGCGGAAATGACATCATAATTTTCCCGGCGATGGGGAAAAAGGCAGTCACTGCAATCCTTGACCCCGTTTTCCAGCCAGCGGAAATTTCCGCCGCATTCTTCTCCAAGCAGGTAGAGCGGGCAGTAGCAGAACAGGCAGTTGAAATTGTCAGGGTCGGCCCCCGGGTGACAGGGAAAATACTCGCAGTCACGATTGGAAAAAAAGGCGTAATGCCGGTCGTTTATGGATGATTGACGATTACACATAACAGTTCCTCACAGACAAAACAAAACCGGGTCTGTGTAAACAGACCCGGACAAAATGGTGGAGACGAAGAGGATCGAACTCTCGACCTTACGGATGCGAACCGTACGCTCTCCCAGCTGAGCTACGCCCCCAAAGACAAGTTATATTTTATCACACCTTTCAAATTTTGTACAGAGAAAGTGTATTGGCAAAATAACGAATTTTTATTTTATAATCAGTATATTCTGCATAATTTTAGCCAGTCAGAACTGAATTGGAGGGGTATCTGCGGTCAGAGCAGCAAATTGATAGCCTTTTTCACGGTAGTAGGGAACAATGATTTTTAAGCAGTCAACAGCGGTCGTCCGTACCGAATTGTCGTGCATTAAAACCAGAATGCGATCTCTGTCTTTGCCAGTAGAAATAATATTGTCTGCCATTGTACCAGGATCGGCGGCACTGGCACCGCTGTCCTCCGCGACTGAATTCCAGTCAAACCAGACCAGCCCTCGTTTGGTGGCAGTCTGTTTGATTTCTTCGAGAACCTGTTCATCAGCGGTCGAGTTGCAGCTGCCGCCGGGAAAACGAAAGAAATCGGGCGCATAGCCGATGATCGGAGTCAGATATGCGGCCAGTTGGTCAAGGTCGGCAAAAAAGCTGTCGGCTGACGTATAGATCTGCTGGTATTTGTGGGAATAGCTGTGCATGCCGATGGAATGTCCTTCTTCCAGCATCCGCGGGAGCAGCTGTTCTGCCCGGTTGGTCTCCATGCCGATTACAAAAAATGTGGCCGGAATGGATTCCTGTTTAAGATAGTCCAGGATTTCTTCGGTGACGGCGGACGGTCCGTCGTCAAAGGTCAGATAGACAGTCTTTTGCTGTGCAGCTTCCGTTCCGGTCGGTATTGTGTCCGGCTGGGTGTTTTTTTTGAAAGAAAATGACAGGACTGCCCCGAACGCAAACAGCATACAAATAAACAGAACAGCGGCCGGCATTTTACCGGCTCTCAGCCGTTTTTTACCCATAGACAAATCCCTTCCCTTCGGCAAATGGATACAGTTTCAGAGTATGCGTGCTTTCTGTCAGGTATGCACCGGCAGCGTTTGACAGACTGGCGACGGATGAGTATAATGAAAAGATACAAAGGGGGGCTTATCTTGCGCGGAAAAAGTATGCGGGAAAAGAGACGCAGACGGCGTATCCTGTTCCGATCGGCGATTGTGGTGATAGCTGGACTGGGACTGCTTGCAGCGGTGATCGGGCTGATCTGGAGCACCATCTGGATGTTCAGCCAGAGAAACGGGGAACAGGCACTTGACTGGGAATATGCGTCGACTGCGAGCCATTATGCAGATGAATATGATGTCCCTCTTGAAGTGGTTTACGCAGTAATTGAGACGGAAAGTCATTTTGACGCCGATGCACAGTCCGGCGTTGGTGCCTGCGGATTGATGCAGCTGATGCCGGATACCTATGACTGGATCCAGGGACGGCTGGGAGAAACAGATGTCCAGTCGGGTAAAGCGGAAGGCAATGCGCAATCGGCGGTTGCGCCTGAGACGCCGGGAGAACAGGAAGCCGGTATCTTTGATCCGGTCACCAACATCCGGTATGGTGTTTATTACCTGTCTTATCTGTATGAACGGTTTGGGGTATGGGAAACGGCGTATGCCGGATACAATGCCGGGCCGAATATCGTGGCGAAATGGCTGGAGGATGCGCAGTATTCTTCTGATGGGGTCACGCTGGAGCAGATTCCCTATACCGAAACGGCCAACTATGTCGTTAAAGTCAGCGAGGCGCGGGAACGTTACCATCAGCTGTTAACGGAAACAGAATAACGGTGATCTTCCGGGATAAACGTGTTTGACACGGTTACCCCGGCTTTTTCTTGCCAAAAAGGGCAGAAAGTGGTATCGTAATATCATAAAAGCTGATGAGAAGGGAATGGATTATATGAACAGTTATGCCAAAGGTGTTGCCTGCATTCTGACGTCTGCCTTTTGTTTTGCAGTTATGAATGTTTGTGTTCGAATGGCAGGTGACCTGCCCAGCGTCCAGAAAAGTTTTTTCCGAAATCTGATTGCTGCGGTATTCGCGCTGATTCTGCTGCTCAGGGAGAGGCAGTGGCCAAAGATCACCCGTCGTCAGCTCCCGCTGCTGATCCTCCGTTCTGTCTTCGGGACGGTCGGGATCCTGTGCAACTTTTACGCGGTCGATCATCTGGTTTTATCGGATGCGTCGATGCTCAACAAGATGTCTCCCTTTTTTGCAATCCTTTGCTCCTGGCTGGTTCTGAAAGAAAAAATTACGCCGGTGCAGGGGGCTGCGGTGCTGGCAGCGTTTGGCGGCAGCCTGCTGATCATCCGACCAACCCTTTCCAATATGGATTTGTTTCCATCGCTAATCGGATTGCTGGGCGGGGCAGGTGCCGGTGCTGCCTATACAATGGTGCGTAAGCTCGGGCAGACAGGAATTAATCGGACGATGATCGTACTGTTTTTCTCGGCTTTTTCCTGTCTGGTTACTCTGCCCTTTCTGGTGTTTGACTATCATCCGATGAGCGGGACACAGCTTGCTGCACTGCTTGGAGCGGGTCTAGCTGCTTCCGGTGGTCAGTTTTCGATTACCGCTGCTTATTGTTACGCACCGGCGAGGGAAATTTCAGTTTATGATTATTCACAGGTCATCTTTTCAGCTTTTCTGGGATTTGTCCTGTTTCAGCAGATTCCCGACCAGTTGAGCATAATCGGTTATCTGCTGATCTGTGGCAGCGGCATTGCGCTGTTTCTTTACCACCGGCGTCAGGAAGATTGTGTGAAGCGGTGATGAATTTTCGGGCGTTATACTGGACAAGGACGCAAAAATCGTGTATAATGCTAAAGATATCGTGTTATAGATAGCCGCTCCGCCGGATCAGGACCGGTCGCGGGCGTACTATAGAAAGGATGAAAATCTTGAAAGCTGTTTTGAAATCTGCCGCCCTGTTTGCGGCCTGTGCGTTGGCTGCCGGGAGCTTCTCTTCCTGCAATCAGGACACTTCCTGGACCTACCGTACTTCAGATGGAGCATATGAAGTAACATCTGGTATGTATATCGGTCTTTCAATCAATGCCTATAATCAGGCAGCGTCCCAGGAAGGAATTGATACTTCTACTTCGCTGTACAGCCAGCAGATTGAGTCTCAGAATGCGCTTGACTGGGTGACCAACCGCACCGATACCCTTGCAAAGCAGTATCTGGCAGTTGAAAGCAAGTTTGACGAATACGGCCTCTCTTTTACTGAGGATGAACAATCCTATCTGGACAGTTATATTGATTATTACTGGTCATATGTATCGGCTTCGTATGAGGACCAGGGTTGTGCGGAGACTTCTTACCGCAAGATTATGACCAATTCCTTCAAGGAATCCAAGCTGTTTTTCGATATCTATGGTGAGGATGGCGAACGTGCGGTCAGTGTGGACGGTCTGCGTGCTATTTTCGATGAACAGTATGCCCATATGAATATCTTTCAGGTGGACGCTTCGGATGAAGAGGGTGAACCTCTGACCGGCGATGAGCTGGAGGCTAAACAGGAAGAGATTGACGGCATTCTGGAAGATCTGGAAGACGGCGCAGATTTCGAGTCGATCAAGGCTGAATACAGCTCTTCCTCCAGCGAAGAAACCGCTTCCGATGAGGAGTCTGCCGATGAAGAGGAAGAAACCGATACCTCTTCTTATATTACAAGCGACAGCACGTATTATCCTGAAGAGGTTGTAACCGCGCTGTTCGACGCAAAGGCAGGAGAATTCGGCAGTTATAACGATGAGGAAGGCACCTTCTATATCTGGCTCCGCCTGGAAAATGACGATGAAGGATTTGAAAGCTACCGCGATACAATCCTTCAAAATGAAAAGTGGGAGGAATTTACCCAGTATGAACAGGATTGGGTAAATGGGATGACCTTTGTCACCAACGATGCTTCCCTGAAAAAACATTCCCCCAAGAACCTTGAATAATCTTTACAGGTAATAGAAAGCCCGGTCTGCAATCAACCAGCAGTCCGAGCTTTTTATTTGCCAAAATAAAAACCGGACAGCGAGTCGCTGTCCGGGAGACGATCAGGTATTCTGCTGTGCGGGTTCGTTTGAATAGCGCCCCTCAAGATGTTCGGTGTTGTCGGGATAGCGGGCGTACAGCAATTTGAGCAGCACGGGAGTCAGGATTGATGAGCAGACGATCAGCAGGATGACCGCGGTAAAATAGGTCGAATCCAGCAGCCCGACTGCCAGCCCTTTCTGGGCAACGATCAGCGCGACTTCGCCACGGGTCATCATGCCGACACCGATCTTCAGCGATTCGTTCCAGTGGAAATGGAAGACCTTGGCCATCAAACCGCAGCCGATGATCTTGGCCACCATCGCGACCAGGACAAAACAGACGCAGAAGATGAGAATGGCAGGGGTAAGCCCGGTGATGTTGGTTTTCAGACCGATGGATGCAAAGAAGATCGGACCGAACAGCATATAAGAGTTGATGTCCATTTTTTCGGCAATGTAATCGGCATCTTTGATGGACGAAAGGATGATGCCGGCCAGATAAGCGCCGGTGATATCCGCAACGCCAAAGTAGCGTTCAGCGACATAGGCCATGAACATGCACAGTGCAAGGCCAAGGATTGGAACGCGCCGGGTGTGCAGATAATGTTCGTCAAATGCCTTAAAGATACGGAAGATCGCATAGCCGAGTATCAGCGCCAGGACAAAGAACAGCGCAGTCATCAGACAGGTACGTCCGATGTTGGCGCTCGGGTCTTTGAAGCCGAGGACGACTGTCAGCACGATGATACCGATAACATCGTCGATGATTGCTGCACTCATAATCGTGGTTCCGACGATTCCTTTCAGATGTCCCAGTTCCTGAAGGGCGCGTACCGTAATCGAGACCGAAGTTGCTGTCATAATACAGCCAATCATCATTGCCTTGAGGAAGTTCTCACTGCCCCAGGGGCTGAATCCGTAAAATGCTTCGTATAATAGGGTACCGCCAATCAGCGGAACCAGAACACCCGCACAGGCGATCAGGAAAGCAATGATACCAGTTCGCTTCAGATCCTGGATACTGGTTTCCAGTCCGGCAGAGAACATCAGCAGAATGACGCCGATTTCCGCCATGACCGACAGAAAATCAGTCTGCTGGACAATTCCCAGCACACATGGGCCAATTACCAGGCCGGCGATAATTTCACCGACGACCTGCGGTGCCCGCAGTTTGCGGGCAAGAATGCCAAACGCCTTGCCAAATACAATAATGATGCACAAATCCCTTAATACAGAATAGGCTTCCACCAAAATTCCTCCTGTCAGCCGTCAAAAACGGTTTTTTCCAACTATCGATTATAGCATAGGGACGTTCGATTTGCAAAGGGAAAATGAACAAATTATGTATGAATCAAAGATCTGTTTTCGACTTTTCGTCGAATTACGCCGATAGCTAGCTGTACGGTTATCTGTTGCCGTTAAATACGACCTGTCCGGTTGCAGTCTGCTGGAGGTCTTTCTGGGATAGATAAAAAACTTCGTAGTGGTGGCCTGGTGTATATCCCAACTTTTGGGCGAGGGATACACTTGCAAGATTGGCTGCGTCCCAGCTGGGATACAGCCCTTTTTCCAGACAGGTCAGGATCAGTCTGGCACAGACGGCCAGCGCCAATCCTCTGCGGCGGTAGTTTTCGTTGGTGTCCACCTCGATTTCAATTCCGCCCCGATAGACCGAATAGCTGGATGCTCCGGCAACTGGTCTTCCCGAAGGGTCCAGCACCAGAAAACCAACGCCATACCGAACAAAATCTTCGGCAGATGGAAAGTTGGAAACAAAATCCCGCGTCCAGTTTTCTTCTAAACAGTGGCCGTACCAATCGCGGCTGATCGGGATGACTGTGAACCCATCCGGCAGCCTGTCTACGTACTTTTCCAATCTCTCCCGGTCAAACCGGGTATTTTTCTCAATTGTATACCGGTCGAAAATCTGCGCATCTGGCCAGATGGACAGAATACGTTGTTTCCATTTATCTGTCTGCCGGTCGCCGCATCCCAGCAGCGGAACCGTTACGGTACGAATCAGAGCCTCGGCGCCCGGCGCGTCCGGGTTGCCGGCGAAAAAGGCAAAATCCCCGGTAGTGGTCCGTACAGCGGACGGCTGATCGGGGTCATCACCAGATACCTGTCCCATGATTCCCTGTAACGCTGACCAGATCAGCGTCTCTTCGGTACCGTCAAAAAGCTGCCAAGCGGTTTGCAGGCCGTTATCGGTCAGCTGGTAAATTGATTGCTGCATTTTGTTCCTCCTTTGGACAGCAGACGCGGATGTAATGGAACAGATACTGCTGAGCGACACCCTTTGGCGCGATCCATTCGGGAAATCCGTCGGGGTAGCACTGACAGAGGACCTTTTTGATCCAGGTATCGACTGGAAAAGCATCCAGCTGGTGGAAACCGTACAATAGGATACATTCGGCGACCTTTGGGCCGATACCGTTGACGGTCATCAGTTGCTCTCTGGCCTGTTGCAGCGGCATATCAGCCAATTGATCCAGACACAGAGTTCCATCTGCAACCTTTCTGGCGGCGTCCAGTATATATTTGGTACGGAATCCGGCCCGGAGGGGCGAGAGCGTTTCGGGAGTCTGTACAGCCAGCTGTTCGGGTGTGGGAAAGCAGCCGTCGGTGCCGAACCCGGTACAGAGCCGGTCAATAATTCCGCGGATGCGGGGGATATTGTTGTTGGCGCTGATGATAAAGGAGATAACCGTTTCCCACGGCTGCTGGCGAAGAATGCGGATGCCGCCGCATTTTTCGACCGCTGCAGACAGCGTTCGGTCGGCAGCAAATGCAGCTTTCCAGCGGTCGTAATCCTCCAGCAGATCGAGGTATTCTGTCCAGAAATCGGGATCAGATCCAGTGACGGTCAGAGTATCGCCCTGCTGGCGGAGAGTCGCATGATGAATTCCAGCCCATCCAGTAAAGCTGCCGTCCGGCTGCTCTTCCCAACGGAAACATTGGCCGCACAGCAGCGTGTCCCGCAGTGAAAAGCCGTGCGGGAGCGGCAGAGAAAAGTTTTCCATTCTGGTTCCTTTCGGGATTGCGAAAAAATGTTTTTGTTTTCTTTTATTATAACAGAAAATGTGGTATAATAACAAGTATAATCTGGAGTGGTATGCTCTGATTTTCCCATCAGAAAATATGGGGCTGTGCGCAGATATGTGTGCAGTAGGATAATCTTTGCGCATTGCGCGCAGAAAGGAACATATAATGAGAGACAGTATCTATACGATACCGGTCAGTGAGGTTTTTGAGCCGAAATGCGGCTGCCCGATCTGCCGGATGCGGGATATGCTGGAAACCCGGTGCGTAGAATATATCATGGGTGCCGCAATGATGGAACCGGATGTTCGGATTGAAACCAACCGGATGGGCTTCTGTACCGATCATTTTGAGATGATGCTTGGTCAGAAAAACCGGCTATCGCTGGCCCTGATGCTGGAAAGCCACCTCGGTGCGCTGCGTAAAAACGGATACCGTGATATTTTGGCTAAAGCTGAAGCAAAACCGCGTAAACGTGCCGGCATGCAGACAGTCAATGACAGCTGTTTTGTTTGCAGTCAGATTGAACAGGCAATGGATGGGATGATTAACACCGTTTTGCGCCAGTGGGTAAAGGATGAGAGTTTTAAAACGCTGTTTTCTGAGCAGCAGTACATCTGCCTGCCGCATGCTGAAAAGCTGCTGACGGCCGGGCATGACACCCTGTCTAAAAAAGAGTATCCGGCCTTCAAAGAGAAGGTCATCTCGTTGCTTGACCGGCATTTGGAGGCGGTCGGCGGGGATGTATCCCATTTCTGCCGGATGTTTGATTACCGCAATGCAGGACCGGACGCCGACTGGGGCAATTCCCGTGATTCGATTGAGCGGGCCATCCTGGTACTGTCCGCCCGGGACTTTGGGACCGGTGAACAGGACTGAGAGGACGTTTAAACAAGAGGAATGAAAAAATCCGTTTTTTGTTCCAGCCTTTTTCACCTGCCAATGTGGAAAATACCGAAAAAAATCTGGAATAGGGGAAAAGGGTCGAAATCCGATTTTAACGGAGTTTATCCACCATTTCAACAGAGTTTTCCACATTGCAACCGGCCGATTTGAGGGGAGTTTTCCACATTTCCCGGATGTAAGAATCCCAAAAACTTATACACGTTTCCGGGTGTACCATAGTTTTTAACCCGAAAAATCGTTCGACAGCTGCAAAAGGTCAGCAGCAGGCGGTTTTCTTTGGAAATGTATGAATTGTTGATTTTGGCGCAGACTTTCTGATAGATTGTCTATATTGGAGGTTTGCAGATGAATCATCAGAAAAAATGCCTGTACAGTACGGGAAATTTCCCGACAGCCAGTTGTCCGCTGCTGATGGCCAGTGAAAATGACCCTTCATGTGGCAATGAGCAGGAAATGGTGGACGGAATCCCGGAAAACGGTGTGAAGGATATGGGAGCGGTGCTGACTGGTTCCCGCCATCTGATCCATTGCCTGACGGTGATTGGACAGATCGAAGGACATTATATCCTTCCTCCGCAGAATAAGACGACCAAATATGAACATGTGATTCCACAGCTGGCCGCGATTGAGGAAAGCGAAGAGATCAAAGGCCTTTTGATTCTGCTCAATACCGTTGGCGGCGATGTGGAAGCGGGGCTGGCGATCGCTGAACTGATCGCCGGAATGAAAAAGCCGACGGTTTCCATCGTATTGGGCGGTGGACATTCGATCGGTGTACCACTGGCGGTATCGGCGCGGGAGAGCTTTATTGTCCCGAGTGCAACGATGACCATTCATCCGGTTCGGATGAATGGATTGGTGTTGGGGGTTCCGCAGAGCTTTTCTTATTTTGAAAAGATGCAGGACCGGATTACCCGGTTTGTCACCGAAAATTCCCGTATCAGCCGCAAGGATTTTGTCCGGCTGATGATGGCGACCGGCGAGCTTGCTATGGATGTCGGCACCTCAATAGACGGGGAAGAGGCTGTTTCGCTGGGATTGATCGACCATCTGGGCGGTCTTTCAGACGGCATCGAATGTCTCTATCGGATGATCGACGAGGATGAGCAGAAAAGGGAAAAGCCGGATAGAAAATCTGACGATAAAAAAGCAAAGAAAAAAGACGGAGGTGACACATCATGCCGCCGTTGACAGTTGTCGATCTGAATGAAGCGGTTTTCTGGCAGCCGCTGCCGGAGACCCGGTTGTTCAGGGAAGAAAGCGGCAGGATGGCGGAATGTGTGCGGGATGGGGACAGCTGGCAGGTACGACGGCTGATTTCCACCGATCTTCGGGATTATCTTAACCCTGGCTTACAGCCGGGCCAAACTTACCACCCACAGTTTTGATGTCCTCAGATATAAGAGGGCAGGACATTTGTTAAAGGAGACAGAATATGACGTATTTAGAAGCGGTATTGCAGGGCATCCTGCAGGGTCTGACAGAATTTCTTCCGGTGTCCAGTTCGGGACACCTGTCACTGTTTCAGCATTTTACCGGTTCCAGTGGGGACACTGGCATTTTCTTTTCGCTGATGCTCCATCTGGGCACGTTGATTGCAGTATTTATTGCTTTCCGGCACACCATCTGGCAGCTGTTTCTGGAATTTTTCTCGATGATCTGGGACATTTTGCGGGGAAAATTCAGCTGGAAAAACCGGAGCGAGTATCGGAATATGCTGATCATGCTGATGCTGTCCTGCGTACCGCTGATTTTTGTGGTTGTGCTCAAGGACTTTTATGTGAGCTTTTCGACCGACAGCGATATCGTCTGGGAAGGTATTTTCTTCCTGGTCACAGCGATCATGCTGTTTGTCGGCGACCACACTGGAAAACGGACCAAAGGCCCTGGTGATATTACGCCGAAAGACGCACTGACTGTCGGTGTTTTTCAGGCGATTGCACCGCTGCCGGGTGTATCCCGCAGCGGTTCGACCATTTCCGGCGGTATGATCTCCGGGTTTGATCGGGAAACGGCGGTTCAGTATTCGTTTATTCTTGGCATACCGGTTATTCTGGCCAGTTCACTGATGGAACTGATGGATGCGACGCCTGCCGATTTTGCAACCGGGATAGGGCCTGTTCTCGTCGGCATGGCAGTTGCCGCTGTAGTCGGACTGCTTGCAATCAAGATGGTCCGGTACATCTCCCGCAGTGACAAATTTGGGATTTTCGTCTGGTATACGGCAATTCTGGGTGTTGTGGTCTGCGGCATTGGAATCTTTGAACGAATCGTTGGAATGAATATTGTCAGCTATCTGGCAGGCTGAAAACAGGAATTGGAAAGGGTGTGAAAAGAATGGCAGGTTCATCTTCCTCCGGGAAATCCGGCGGAAAGTCTACAGGATCGGGGAAAAAGAGCAGCGGGAAAAAATCGACTCGATCTTCCTCTTCTGCCAAAAAAAGCTCCGCCCGTTCGGGTGCGGGAAACGACAGCCAGCTGCGCAGAAGCAATCAGCTTTTTGCGGTCGTTCTGTTTTCATTGGGCATACTGCTGACATTGTTTGCGCTATTTAATGGACCGATGCTCTGGGGCGCGATTCACCAGGTGATGCGCGGCATCTTTGGACCGATCAGTTATGGAGTCGGCCCGATCTGTATTGCGGTATCTTTGATGATCGCGTTGGAAAAGAGTCATGCCGAAGTGCATCTACGGGTATGGGAACTGGTCGTGCTGATGGTGCTGCTGTGTGGGCTGAGCCAGTTCTTTTACGGCTATCCGGCAGGGGAAAATTTCTTTGAGCGGGTGCTGATGCTGTACCTGAATGGAACACAGCTGCGCAGTGGCGGACTGATGGCCGGTCTGACGGCCTGGCCGTTGATGAAGGTACTTGGAAATACCGGCAGTTTGATCGTACATATTCTGCTGCTGTTCATCCTGGTGATGGCGGTGACTGGTGCGACGCTGCTGGAGCTGATTGATTCGGTGCGTGGTCCGATGCGCCGCCTGAAGGAAAACTATGAGGACAATCAGGAGGTAAGACGTGCCCGCCGGGAAGCTCGGGAACAGATGATGGAAAGCCAGCTTGCCGAGCACCAGGATGAACGCGCCGCCCGGCTTGAGGAAAGAAAACGTCAGGCGGTGATCGCTGAGCAGGCAGGCAAACGGTATGAGAGCCGGTTTAATATTGATGTGGCGATGTCGGAAGAGGATGCCCGAGAGGCCGCTCATCAGGAGCGGCGTCATGCGGAGAAAAAGGCCGCTGCCGCACAGGAAAAGAAGGAAAGTTCTGCACAGGGACTGGAGCAGGCACTTAACCGCATTCGCAGCCATCCTGATGAGGAGCCGCGTTCTGCTGTGACAGGTGATGCTGCACAGTCTGAAACTGCGGAATCACAGCCCCGCACCGTCGGTGCAGATACCGAACCGGTACAGTCTTCCGCCGAAGAGCCATCTTTGGATGCCATTATTGCGGCGTTTAAGAAAAAGCCTGCTGCCGGTGAGGATAAGCCGGTACAGTCGGTGGAAAAACCTGACCTTCAGGAGCCGGTGTTCACTGAAACGTCGGTATCGGCAGCTGCTGCGTCGGACACTGTTTCGCAGACCGGGGACGATTCAAAACTCTCTTCCGCTAACCCAGAAGGGGTCAGCGAGACTATCGCAGAGCTGTTGGATAGCCAGCCCGAGCCACCTGAGCCGGAAGTACCTGATGACCTTCCGTTTGACCTTGATCAGGGCGAAGCACTCAGACAGCGGATGGACAGTGCGCTCAGCGATGTCCGCAGAACACAGGAGATGACGCCTGTGAGTTCGACTGTTTCGGCACAGACGTCTGTTCAGCCGGAAGCAGAGCAGTCCCAGGACGCCGCAGCACAGAAGATTGATGGTGTGTCTGCCGTTGGTAATCAGGCACAGACTGCCCCGGAAGCTCCTCCGGTGCAGCAGGTGTATCAGCTGCCGCCGGTGAGCCTGTTAAAACTTCCCAAGAACACCAACAACACTGATGTCAGCGAAGAGCTCAAGCTCAACGCATCCAAACTGGTTGAAACGCTGAAATCCTTTGGCGTGCAGACAAGAATTGTCGATATTACCCGCGGTCCGACCGTTACCCGGTATGAGCTTCAGCCGTCAACCGGTGTTAAGATCAGCAAAATTACCGGCCTTGCGGATGATATCGCGCTCAACCTCGCGACAGCCGGCGTCCGTATTGAAGCGCCGATTCCCAATAAACCTGCGGTTGGTATCGAAGTCCCCAATCGGGTGACCGATACCGTTACCATTCGGGAAGTCATCGACTCGGATGAGTTCCGCAATGCCCGCGGCGCACTGCCAGCGGCATTCGGACGGGATATTGCCGGTCAGATCACGATTGGTGATATCGCCGCGATGCCGCATATGCTGATCGCGGGTACGACCGGTTCAGGTAAATCGGTCTGTGTCAACTCCATTATCATCAGTCTGCTTTACCGGTTTGCCCCCAAAGATCTGCGGCTGATCATGGTTGACCCCAAGATGGTTGAAATGGTCATTTACAATGGCATTCCGCATCTGCTGGTTCCGGTTGTCACCGATGCGCGAAAAGCGTCCGGCGCGCTGGGGTGGGCAGTCAACGAGATGCTGAAACGGTACGCGACCTTCAGTGAACACGCGGTACGCGACATCAAAGGTTATAACCGGCTGGTAGAACGGACGGCCGAGAGCGGTGAACAGCCCGCCCAGCCGCTGGAACATATGCCGTATATTGTCGTTGTAATCGACGAGCTGTCCGACCTGATGATGGCCGCTCCGAACGAGGTGGAAGACGCGATCTGCCGGATCGCTCAGATGGGACGAGCCGCCGGTATCAACCTGATTGTTGCGACCCAGCGGCCGTCGGTCGACGTCGTCACCGGTCTGATCAAGGCCAATATCCCGTCCCGTATTGCACTGACGGTTTCTTCTCAGATTGACTCCCGTACCATTATCGACACCAGCGGTGCGGAAAAGCTGCTCGGACATGGCGATATGCTCTACGCGCCGGTCGGCAAGAAACCGACCCGTGTACAGGGCTGTTATGTCAGCGATGAAGAGGTTGAGGATGTCGTCCGGTTTATCAAGGAAAACCAGGCGACCGAGGTGCAGTATGATGCACGGATTATGGAAGAAATTGAGCAGCGCGCTGCTGCCGAACCTGGCGGAAAGAAAGGCAAGGGCGGCGGAGAACCGTCGTCTGATGGAGATTCCGACCCGCTGATCATGGAGGCGGTGGACGTCATTCTGGATGCGGGACAGGCTTCCACCTCTTATCTGCAGCGCCGGCTCAAGGTTGGTTATGCCCGTGCCGCCCGTCTGATGGACGAGCTGGAGGACAGAGGAATTGTCGGCCCGCAGGACGGCTCCAAGTCGCGTGAATTGCAGATTACCCGTTCTCAGTGGCAGGAGATAAAGGAAAGAATGGAAAATCCGTAAACGGGTTTTGACCCCAGAAGAAAGGTTAGGAGAGAAATGCACGGTTTTTTACCTACTACCCGTGATGAGATGAACGCAGCTGGGCTGTCCCAGCTGGATTTTATCCTGATTACCGGGGATGCTTATGTCGATCACCCCAGCTTTGGTACCGCGATCATTTCCCGTGTGATCGAAGCAGAAGGCTTCTCAGTCGGCATCATTGCACAGCCCGACTGGAGAAATGACCATGATTATACCCGTCTGGGGCGTCCGAAGTATGGTTTTATGATCAATTCGGGCAACATTGATTCAATGGTTGCCCATTATTCGGTCTCCCTCACCCGACGCAACTACGACGCTTATACCCCCGGCGGAAAGCCGGGGAAGCGTCCCGATCGGGCACTGACAGTGTACGCAAAGGCAATACGCCGGATTTACGGCCCGGATATGCCGATCATCATTGGCGGCCTGGAAGCATCCCTGCGGCGGTTTGCCCATTATGACTACTGGGATGATTCGGTACACCCGAGCATTCTGGTGGATGCACAGGCTGACCTGCTCAGTTTTGGCATGGGCGAGCTGCAAACGATTGAGATTGTTCACCGGCTGGCGGCCGGAGAGGATATCCGGCAGATGCGGGATATTCGGGGGACCTGTTACCTCTGTGACCCGGAAGATACCCCGTGGGGAGCTGCGCAGTGCCCGGATTTTGAAATCGTCGCCCGCGACAAGAAAAATTACTGCAAGGCGACCCGTATCCAGATGGACAACCAGGATGAGGTCTCCGGCAAAACGATTGTCCAGCGGCATGGCGATCAGATGCTGGTTCAGAATCCGCCGATGCGGATGCTGACGACGGAGGAACTGGACCGGGTGTATGATCTGCCGTATATGCGTACCTGGCACCCGTCCTATCAGGATGAGGGCGGTGTTCCGGGATTACAGGAGGTCGAGTTTTCAATCGCACACAACCGCGGCTGTTTTGGCGCCTGCAACTTCTGCTCAATCGCTTTCCATCAGGGAAGACGGATTGCGGTACGGAGTGTGGAATCTGTCCTCAAAGAAGCCAGACTGCTGACAACGCTGCCGGGATTTAAAGGGTATATCCATGATGTCGGCGGCCCAACCGCTAATTTTCGCCATCCGTCCTGTAAAAAACAGTTGACAGCAGGTCTTTGCAAGGGCGGCAAAAAATGCCTTGCACCGACCCCCTGTCCGGCGCTGGAGGTCGACCATTCGGAGTATCTGGACATGCTGCGGCAGATCCGTCAGATTCCCGGTGTCAAAAAGGTGTTTATCCGTTCGGGTATCCGGTATGACTATATGCTGGCCGGAGAGGACGATGGATTTCTGAAAGAACTGGTTGCACATCATGTCTCCGGTCAGCTGAAGGTTGCGCCGGAACATTGCAGCGATCATGTTCTCGACTGCATGGGCAAGCCACATATCGACGTCTACCGAAAGTTTGCGTCGATGTTTTATGAGGAAACCAAACGGATTGGCAAGAAGCAGTACCTTGTTCCATACCTGATGTCTTCTCATCCCGGCAGCACCCTGCGGGACGCAGTTGAGCTGTCCCTTTTCCTCAAGGAACACGGGATGCACCCGGAACAGGTGCAGGACTTTTATCCAACGCCCGGAACGGTTTCGACCTGTATGTTTTATACCGGCATGAACCCGTATACGATGGAACCAGTTTTTGTCCCGCGCACCAAGGAAGAAAAGGCGATGCAGCGGGCTCTGCTGCAATATTTCCTGCCGCAGAACCACCGGCTGGTGGTCAAGGGACTGAAGATGGCCGGACGTACCGATTTGATTGGGACTGGTCCTGGCTGTCTGGTTCCGCCGCTCAGGGAAGAGCCGCGTTCCAACGCGGCCGTTCCGAAAAAAGGCGGGAAAAGTGCCCGTCCGGCTGGTCGCTCCGGCAGCCGACCGGTGGCAGTGGAAAAAAGCAACAGACGCGGAAAACCGGCCCATAACCGGAAAGGGTGAACAATTTGGCGGCAAAAAAGAAAAGCGGTTCTTCCGCTTCAAAAGGCAGTAAGTCTGGGGGACAGAAGACCGTACAGTATGCAGAGCGCATCAATGGGAAGACCAGACCTGTGGGTGCCAGCTCTTCCGGCTCCCGGGCTGCCGGTTCCAAAAACACCCGTTCGGGAACTTCATCGGTCAGGAAAGGAGGCGGCGGTGTGAGCCGGAAAAGCAGCAGTTCAAGAGGAAAATCTCACGGCAGAAAAAAGGGGTACAACTGGGCTTTTATCATCGCCGGGGCGGTACTGGTCAGCTCGTATATGATTGTTGTTCTGTTCAATGGGTTTGGACAGACCGGATGGCGGGAAAGTCTGGAAGAACTGAAAACCAGTTTCCTGGGTGCTTTCCAATCGGTCAGCGAGACCTTTGGCCGAGTAGGACAACAGCTGGGCAGTGGTTCCACTTCCGAAGATCTTGTGCTCGACCCGCCTGTCGGACAACAGGTCCGGGTACACTTTATTGATGTCGGTCAGGGAGAATCCATCCTGATTGAAGGCGGCGATGAAAGTGTTCTGGTCGATGCAGGCGAAAACAATCAGGGTGAAACGGTGTTGGGGTATCTGGCAAATGTTGGAATCGACCAGCTGACCATGGCGGTTGGCACCCATCCTCATTCCGATCATATTGGTGGGATGGATACCGTGATGGAAGGGCTTACGGTCGGCAAGCTGCTGATGCCGGACCTGCCGGATGATATCATCCCGACGACTAAAACCTATCTTTCGGTGCTGGACGTTGCGGAGCAGACCGATACCGAAATGGTATACGCCTATCCCGGTGACAGCTGGGAGATCTGCGGCGGGACGCTGAAGGTGCTGGGGCCGACAGAGGATTATGATGATCTGAATGACGAATCGCTTGTGATGCGGTTTGATTACGGTGAGACCAGCTTTCTGCTGACCGGTGATCAGGAGGCGGACGCAGAGGAAGATCTGCTCAGCTCGGGTGCAAAGGTTACAGCTGACCTGCTAGGTGTCGGACATCACGGCTCTTCCACGTCGACTTCACAGGCTTTTCTGGACGCGGTTTCTCCATCCGTTGCGGTGATCAGCTGTGGAGAAGGAAATGATTATGGACATCCCCATCTTGAGACGGTCGAACGGCTGGAAGCAGCAGGAGTGGAAATTTACCGGACTGACCTGCAGGGCAGTATCGTTGTGTCGTCGGATGGACATAAATTGACCGTCTCGACTGAAAAGGCCGGATGACGGGGAGACAGAAAGATGCTGATTATTGATCGGATTGAAGAAGGCAGGGCGGTTTGTGAAGATGAGGACGGACGGCAGGTCATTCTGACGGAATTTCCTGACGGCGTGACGGAAGGTGATGTGCTGGTGTCCAATGAAAGTGGGCAACTGATCGTTGACAGCAGCCTGACCGATCAGCGCAGGAAGAAGGCAGTAGAGCTCTCCCGCCGGATTCAGGGCCGCAGAAGGAACCAAAAGACCCCCTGACAAAAATAGCGGATTATTTTCTACATAATGAGCAGTCGTAAAACTGATTTTTTTGGTGGGAAATGGTTGCAACTTGTGATCATGGTGTTGTATAATAGATACACTGAATTGATTATATCCGCCCATGTTTTTGGGCGAAGAGCAAAAAGATGACTGATCAGTTGGACGGTTTTTCCGTCGCGGAAGGGAACGGTGACTTGGTTTGGCAACCCAGTACAGTGTAACGCTCGCAAAAATTATCCGGGAATTTTCACTTAAAACGGTGTATACCCCCGATGACCCTGCAAATATTAAAATTTCTTCAAACAGCATCAATCGGCCCGGATTGTTCATCAACGGCTTTTATGAGTATTTTGACAGTGAACGAATCCAGATTCTTGGAAAAATGGAAAACGCTTTTCTGCTCGATCTTCCCAAAGATGTGCTGCGGGAACGGATGGACAAGCTGTGTGCTTACCATATTCCGATGGTGATTGTTACCCGCGGACTGGAAGTGCTGCCGGAGCTGCAGGAAGCTGCTGAGAAGTATCATGTGCCGCTGCTGACAACCGAAGAAACGACCACCAACCTGACCGTCTCGATGATCAGTTTTCTGAATGTCGAGTTGGCTCCCCGCATTACCCGTCACGGCGTTCTGGTTGAGGTTTATGGTGAAGGCATCATGATTACCGGCGATTCGGGCGTCGGCAAGAGTGAATGTGCGATGGAACTGGTCAAGAGAGGACACCGGCTGATCGCGGATGACGCGGTCGAGATCCGCAAAGTTTCCAATAAGCGGCTTGTCGGCACTTCGCCTGACAATATCCGCCATTTTATGGAACTGCGCGGCGTCGGCATCATCAATGCGAGACGACTGTTTGGTATGGGCTCGGTCAAGACCAATGAAAAGATCGACATGCTGGTTCATCTGGAACAGTGGAACCCGGAGAAGGTTTATGACCGGATGGGAATGGAAAACGAATATACTGAGATGCTCGGTATTCGCATTCCTGCGCTCACCATCCCGGTTAAACCCGGACGGAACCTCGCGATTATTATTGAGGTCGCGGCGATGAACAACCGTCAGAAGAAGATGGGTTACAATGCGGCGAAGGAATTGCTGCAAAAACTCGGCATGCCGGTGGATATGATCGGCAATGACGAAGAGATGGAAGACAACGACTGGGATTTTTAATCACAAAATCAGACCCGGCCGGCACTGCAACACATGGTTGCAATGCCGGCCGGGCTGTTGTTTTGAAGGAAAACAGTTGCGTCAGATATAGTCGTACATGTCCCGGTTGGGGCAGAAGACGACCGGAAGGGTGTTCTCTGTGATCTCCCGCAGCCAGTTGACCGCGTATTTCATGCCCAGTTCCTCACCGTTGTAATGCCCGGTTTGCAGGCAGGCTTTGTTCAGGCCCAGTTGTCCGGCATCCTTGAAGTAGCAGGGGACTTCCCAGTCGATCATCTCCAGCGGGATAAACAGGTCGATCTGCTGCTGTTCAATCGCTGTGATCACTTTGCCGGAATTGGGGAACAGGTGTCCGCCCAACGCGGCTTTATGGACAATCGTTTCGCGGTTGCCGAGCAGCCGCAGCTGTTTGAGCTGTAGTTTTTCCTTGATCTGTGCTGCCAGTTCAGTGACCGGGATACCCGGCATCTCAAATTCGGCGACGAAGATGTGGGATGGATCAGACGGCTGGTTCATATCGGTTTTCAGATACTGCTGCCAGCCCAGCTCCTGAACAACTCCGTAAAAGATGCCATCGGGGACATGGGTATGGATTCGGTCATGATCCCGCAGAATCACCATCTGATACTGGCGAAGAAGTTCCATCTTGCAGTTGGCCGTCTGGTTGTCAGATAGCCAGTCCAGCGGGTCCATATGGGAATAGAAGGATGGCTCGTGGACAACCAGCAGGTTGCAGCCTGCTGCTGCCGCCTCGCGGATGATGTCGGGAGAGGGATAAATTGCGGTTGCGATACCGGTACAGGGGATGGAGGTGTCACCGAATTTGACGGTGTCACAGGTGGTTGCTTCCCGTTCGCCCAGAGGGGGATGGTAGGCGATAATTTTGTCGATTACCTGCTGAATGGTCATGATATGCCTCCTGTCTTGCAGATGAAAAGTAGAATAATTTGTTTGCTAACAAAATTATAATTCTACAGTATAAGGTTCGTCAATCCATGAATTGGAGAAAAAAAGCGACGCAGATGCAGCAAAATCACAAAATTCCCGGTAGGAAAAAACTGCTTGGGTCGTAAAGGAGTTGACACTGCCCGGCCGACAGGATATAATATTGAAGAATATAGTGGAGAATACTTTCCGGTCAATTGATGGAGAAAGAACAGAGAATATGGAAATCAGATATATTCGTGATATGGAATTACAGGCACAGAAGGCGTTTATTGATGAAAACCGCCTTCTGCTGCAGAAGCGTTTTGGACATCCGCCGCGTGCGATGGTCAAGAGCTTTGGATGTGCCCAGAATGTCAATGATGGTGAAAAGCTGGCCGGTATGCTCCAGCAGATGGGCTGTAGTTTCACCGAGTCGGTGGAAGAGGCGGACATTGCGATTTATAATACCTGTGCTGTCCGGGAAAACGCTGAACAGAAGGTGTTCGGCATTATCGGGCAGGCAACCCATCAGAAGGCTTCCCGGCGGGAGATGCTGATTGGTGTCTGCGGCTGTATGGCACAGCAGGAGCATGTTTCCGAAAAGATTCGCAAAAGTTTTCCCGGTGTTAATCTGGTGTTTGGGACCCACGTGCTGCATACCCTGCCCGAGCTGCTGCACCGACTGCTGACCGATGAGGGGAAAAAGCGTCACCGGGTGTTTGAGACGCCCGTATGCGACGGTGTTATTGCCGAAGGACTGCCAACCCTGCGTGAAGACGGTGTCCGGGCCGGATTGCCGATCATGTATGGATGCAACAATTTCTGTACCTACTGCGTGGTTCCGCTGGTACGGGGCAGGGAACGTTCCCGCCGGTCGGCAGATATCCTTGCAGAGGCGCGTCAGCTGATCGCAGACGGATATAAGGAAATCACACTGCTCGGTCAGAATGTCAACTCCTATGGAAAAGATTTACAGGATGATATGAGCTTCCCGGAGCTGCTGGAAGCAGTGGGCAATCTGCCGGGCGATTTCTGGGTACGGTTTATGACCTCCCATCCGCGGGATTGTACCCGTGAGCTGATTGATGTGATCGCGCGTACGCCTAAGATCTGCAAACATATCCACCTCCCCGTGCAGTCGGGCAGCGACCGGGTATTGCAGGCGATGAACCGGCATTATACCCGCAGTCAGTATCTGGATATTGTCCGATATGCGCGGGAAAAGATTCCCGGTGTCAGTTTTACCAGCGATATCATCGTCGGGTTCCCGGGGGAAACTTATGAGGAATTCCTTGAAACGGTCTCACTGATCAAAGAGGTCGGGTACAGCTCACTGTTTACCTTTATCTATTCCCCCCGTGAGGGGACCCGCGCTGCAAAGATGGATGATCCTGTCCCGGCGGCGGAAAAGTCCAGATGGTTCCAGCAACTGCTGGAGGAACAGAAGGCCTGCGGCATGCGCTTTTATGAAGAGGAGGTCGGTTCAGTCCGGCGGGTACTCTGTGAAGGCAAGGGCAAACTGAAAAATGGTATCCTTGAAGGGCATCCTGTTTCAGAAGGACAGACGGTGCTGATGGGACGGACTGAGCGGGGAATGGTGGTCGACTTTATCGGCGATCCGGCACTGATCGGACAGTTTGTCGATGTACAGATCACGACCGCTGCCAACTGGGCATTGGCTGGAATCCTTCAGACCGGCAAAGAATAAACGATATGACCCGGAATGTGAAAGCATATCCGGCAACCATATACTGATCAATTACCAAGAAAGAAAGGAATCAAGAAAATGATGGATCCGATTACCGCAGCAAGAGAAATGGGCAAAGCAATTCAGAGCTGCCCTGAATACCTGGCAATGAAAGAAGCTGAAAAGGCCTGTGATGGCGATGCCAAGCTCCAGGAGCTGATTGGCGACTTCAACCTGGTTCGGATGAACCTGACTCAGGAAAATGCTAAAGCTGAAAAGGATGATAAAAAGATCGCTGAGTTGAATGAACAGCTGCAGAAATCCTATACCGACATCATGGGCAATGAGCATATGATGAATTACAACATTGCCAAGCAGGATGTTGAAGAGATTATGCAGAAAATCAATACGATCATGCAGGCTGCGATCAACGGCGACGATGTCGACAGCTGCGATGTTGAGTGCAGCTGCACCGGCTCCTGCGCTTCCTGCGGCGGCGGCTGCCACTGATAACACTGTAACAGTGTGACAGACATTCCCTGCTTTCCGGTAAAACACCGCCTGGTGTACCTGCCGGAAAGCAGGGATTTTTTCTGATCGGAAGGTGAATGGACTTAACAAAAATTACTTTTATTATCGCTGTGGTTGTGGTATAATACTTTTATATATGCGTAGGCCTGCCGGGAGCGGTATTGCAGGCAAGCCTGCCTGCTTTTGATTACTGACCCATAAGGAGATTTGCAGGATGCTCAAAACTGAAAATACTGCTGTGATGAATATGGAAAACGCGATGCGGGGGGCACGCAATCCGCTCAACAGCTGGGCAAAGATGGACAGCTATACCGATCCCCAGGGTGTCTTCCACTTTGGAGAAAATGACCTCGATCTCGCCCGCAGATTGTGTGCGGCGGGCAGCGATCACCGGAAGTTTATCCGTCAGATCTTTGTCTCGGTCGATATTACCGCACCGATCTACTGGTGGAAGGAATACGATACCTATAAAGTTGCGACTGTCGCCAACTCGACTTCGACTATGCACAAGATTCATGCCCGCCCCTTTGCGCTGGAGGATTTCAGTACCGATCATATGGATGCGGATACGCTGGAAGAGATGCAGCGGTTGGTCGGCTTTCTGGAAAAGCTGCGGCTGAAATATATGGAAAATAAGGACAAACAGTACTGGTACGATATGATCCAGCTGCTGCCTTCTTCGTATAACCAGATGCGCACCTGTACCCTCAACTATGAGACGCTGCGCAACATCTATCAGGCCAGACGCAACCATAAGCTGGCTGAATGGCATACCTTCTGTGATTGGATTGAGTCGTTGCCCTATGCTGCTGACCTGATCCTGCCCCGGGAGGATAGCTGATGGGAAAATTGATCGTCATTGACGGACTGGACGGCAGCGGGAAATCAACCCAGAGCGATCTGGTTGCCCAGGCTCTCAGACAGCAGGGGAAAAAAGTCCGTCAGATTTCCTTCCCCGATTATCAGCAGCCTTCTTCCTCGCTGGTCAAAATGTATCTTTCAGGTGTTTTTTCGGAAAACCCGGACGATGTCAATGCTTATGCTGCCGGAAGTTTTTACGCTGTCGATCGGTATGCTTCCTATAAGCAGTTCTGGGAAAAGGACTATCGGGAAGGTAGTCTGATTCTGGCGACCCGGTATGCTACCTCCAATGCAATTCACCAGATGGGAAAACTTCCGCGCAGTGAATGGGAGAATTATCTGAAGTGGATTGAGGACTTTGAATACCATAAGCTGGGGCTGCCTGTGCCTGATCTGGTGATTTTTCTGGATATGAACCGGGCGGTCGCTGACCGGCTGCTCAGCCAGAGATACCAGGGGGATGAGTCCCGCAAGGATATACATGAGAAAAATATGGCTTATTTGCAGCACTGCCGGGATACGGCGGGGTTTGCTGGCCGGTATTGGCATTGGAAAAAGGTGGATTGTGATGACGGTAGTATGCCGCTGCCGCTTGAACAGATCACCGCAAAAATTCTGGAACTGATCGCTAAAGCCGATTGAACCGAGAAACGGAAGGAGCTGTGGCAAATGCTGAAGATTACGATGTCTGCGGCAAAGTATGCAGATATCCCGCAGCTGAAAAGGCTCTGGAAAACGGTCGTTCCTTCCGAATCGGATATCTATTTGCAGTTTTATTTTCAAAACCGGTTTGAACCGTCGGAAGTTTTTCTTTTGCGGGTAAACGGACAGCCGGTTTCGATGCAGTCGGCACTCCGGGTTACGATGATGACCGATCAGGGCGAACAAAATGGCCGGTATATCTATGGGGCGATGACCCATCCTGATTTTCGGCGTCAGGGCTATTTCAAAATGCTGGATGAGTATATGGTACAGCAGCTTCGGCGTCAGGGAGAATCTTTTACCTGCTTTCTGGTCGGGAATAAAGAGCTGACCGGTGCCGCAAAACGGCTGAGATATCAGCCGTCGATTGGACGGTGGATGCAGTTTATTCAGCTGCACCCGGACGCGCCGATGCCGCAGATCCTGCCGCTGCCCTTCTGGAAATTCTGTCAGATGCGTTCCTTCTTTCTGGAACGGATACGGAGTGAGCGGAATGTCATCTGTCATCCCGGGTTGGAACTGCGGTATGTGTATGATGAATTGCTGCTGACCGGTGGACGGATCTGCAGTTTTGTGGAGAATGGCGTCGAACGGTACGCGGTCTATCGGATGCTCAGACAGCAGAAGATCCTGCTGTTGATGGAGACAGACGGGGACCCGTTTATGACGTCTCAGATTCTGATGCAGGTCACCGGAATGAAAAGAGCAGTGGTGTATACTCCTGTCGAAGAGGACGGCGGTATATACAAGGTGTACGGCCTGGGACGGAGGCTGGACGGGGGGCTGTTTTCACAGCGCAGCTGCTATATGTCGATGATGCTGGACTGAAAGCGTCAGGATAAATTGAAAAGGAAAGGATTTGACGTATGCGGTACACGGATATCCGGGAGGTTAAGAAAAAACTGAGAAGCGAGTTCAAGTCTATCCGGCGCGGCTTTGCCCCGGATGATCAGCAAAGACGTGACCGTCAGATTTTGCAGCGTCTGCTTGCTTTGCCTGAATATCGTAAAGCACCGTTGGTACTGAGTTATGTGTCGACCGCCATTGAAGTGGATACCCACGCGCTGATTGAACAGGCGCTGCGGGATGGAAAAAAAGTGGCGGTTCCGTGGTGTGTACCGGGTAAGGTGGATATGAAGTTCTTCCTGATCGGGGGGCTTGATGAACTGGAGCCGGGATCGTTTGGCGTGCTGGAACCGGTGGTGGGAAAACATCGGGAACTGCTGGAAACGGTATCGGAAGTTGAACTGGTCAACTCTTTTTGTGTACTGCCCGGGTTGGGATTTGACCTTGCCGGTTACCGGCTGGGATATGGGAAAGGCTATTACGACCGGTTTCTGTCGGGCTATTGCGGTACGACTGCCGGTGTGTGCTATACTGCCTGCCTGCGCACTGCGCTGCCGCATGGACGGTACGACAGGATGATGAATATTCTGGTTACTGAAAAATTTGTCAAACGTTTTTCTTAAAATGCGTTATACAGCAAAGGAATGATCTGATGGATAAAAATAATAAGAATCCGCTTTCGGATGAACAGCAGCAGGTCCCTGTTGGGGATACTCAGCCGTTTGGTCAGACGCCTAGTGAAGACCGGACGATTGCATTTGAAGCTGGTTCACAGGATACCGTTGACGCGGTTGATGATATTCTTGAGGAGGATCTGGCGACGGAGTATGATCTGGACGAGGATACCGCAGCCGGGTGGGAAGAAGAGACGGTTGCCGTCAATGTCGGGACCCCGGAGCTGGGTGATGAGCAGCAGTCGGACGAAGAAGAGGAACAGCCGGAACAGGTTGCTCCCGAACAGGAGGCGATGCCGTCGTTCAGACGGAACAATCCGCTTAAGCGGGTTCCCAAACGGGTGTATCACCGTGGACGGCTGTTTTCACTGATCTATGTACTGGTGACAGTGACGATGTGTGTATTTGCATCGGTCATGTTTTTGCGGGTTTTTAATGATGTACTGGCCTTTATCACGGAAAATCGTGCCATCACCATCAACATTGAAGAAACGGATACGACGGATGAAGTTGCAGCCAAATTAAAGGATGCCGGATTGATTAAATATGACTGGTTGTTTAGTTATGTTGCCAAATTTGAGGATAAAGTGGCTC
>DVLN01000041.1 GCA_018715465.1 Candidatus Faecivivens stercorigallinarum
GAGAGTTTCTTCACCGTTTCACTGTCGGCAGCATTTACCGGCAGAAAACAAACTTCATTTGTCTGCGTCATGACCTTTTCAACCCCTTTTCGGTATCCGTCTCATAACGTCCATCATACAGCTGTCTTGCCTTTTTGGTGACCGAACGGACAAAGGCGGTTTTCGCGGCAGTATATCCGTCCCGGTCATGCTCAAACTGTTTCCAGAGAGACAACTTAAGCTGTTCATATTCCTTTGCCGCCTGCGGATATTCGATCAGATAATCCCGGAAATAGAGTTCGTCATGATCTCCCTCCAGCCGCAGATGCAGATGGTACACCTTTTCGGCAAACCCGTTATCGGTATAACCCATATTGAAAGAAAGACGGGTTTCCCCACGGGACATCAGCGTATAACCACATCCGGTGAGCAGGCCGGCTATCTCTTCCAGATCGCTGTCCTTTCTGACTTCTACCAGAATATCCACCGTCGGTTTTGCCCAGATAGTCCCGATTGCGGTACTGCCAACATGGCTGATACGAATAATCTGTTCTGGCGGCAGTACCCGTAACACAACCGCTTGCTGTTCCCGGTACCATTCCGGCCATTCGGGATTATAGGGAGTCAGGATAATCGGGAACAACTGCCACAACTGTTCCAGCGTCATTTCAGATAATCTGCTGCCCATCTTTTATCCTCTTTTCAGATCATCATTTTTTTCAGTTCATACAAAAAGTCGAGCGCGTCACGGGGTGTCATCGAATCCAAATCAGACTGACGGAGCATTCGCAGCGCCTTTTCCTCCTGCTGCTGGGTCATCGAAACCTGCAGCTGCTCATTCTGTTCCAGCTGACCGCCCTGTTCTTTTGCAACCTCACGGGCTGCGGCAGCACTGTCTTCCAGCTGTTTTAAAATCACCTTTGCCCGGCGGATGACCTTCTGGGGCACACCGGCAAGATGAGCAACCTCAATACCGTAGGAATCATCGGTTCCACCCCGCACAATCTTGCGAAGGAAGATGATGTCATCTCCCCGGCGACGGACCGCAATATTATAATTGACGATACCGGGAAACTGGTTTTCCAGATCGGTCAATTCATGGTAATGGGTTGCAAACATCGTTTTGCAGCCCAGTCCCTTTTCGTTGAGGATGTACTCAACGACCGCCCGCGCAATGCTCATCCCGTCAAAAGTCGAAGTTCCGCGTCCGATCTCGTCGAGCAGCACCAGACTGCGGGGAGTCGCATTTTTGAGGATGGTGGCGACCTCACTCATCTCGACCATAAAAGTCGACTGGCCGGCTGTCAGGTCATCCGACGCACCGACACGGGTAAAAATCCGGTCACAGACCGAGATCTCCGCCGACTGAGCCGGAACAAATGACCCGATCTGGGCCATAATCGTAATCAATGCCACCTGCCGCATATAGGTGGATTTACCGGCCATATTCGGTCCGGTGATAATTGCAATCCGGTTGGAGGCGCCATCCAGCAGGGTATCGTTGGGAATAAACGAGGTGTTTTCCTTTTTGCCGGCCAGCCCGCTCTCAGCGCTCAGTTTTTCGACCACTGGATGCCGTCCGCCGATAATATGAATCTTGCCGGAAATAGTCACCTCCGGCCGGACATAACGGTTCTGAACCGCAACATCCGCCAGAGAGGCCAGCACATCCAGTTCGGCCACAGCAGCAGCAGTCTTTTCAATCACCGGCAGACGCTGCTGCACCCGTTTGCGGACATCCTCATACATCTCCGCCTCCAGCGCGAGCACCTTTTCAGTCGCGTAAAGCATCCGGTTTTCCAGATCCTTCAGTTCCTGATTGATATACCGTTCACCGCCGACCAGCGTCTGTTTACGCACCCATTCCGCAGGAACCTGGCTGATAAATGACTTGGACACTTCTATATAATAGCCAAAAACACGATTGTATCCAACCTTGAGCGTTTTAATCCCGGTTGCTTCCTTTTCCCGCTCTTCCAGCTCCAGTAGATAGTCCCGGGCGTTTACCTGCAAATCGGTCAGCTCGTCCAGTTCACTCGAGTACCCCTTCCGAATCACACCGCCGTCCTTCATCGTTGGCGGACAGTCGGGATTGATCGCCTTTTCAATCAGTTCCCGCACATCATCCAGCACATCCAGATTTTCGTCCAGTTCGCGAAGCCGGGCAGCCTCAAGTGTTCGGGTCACTGCTTTGATTTGGGGCAGGTGCCCGGCAGCGGTTGCCAGCGCGAGCAGATCCCGCGGGCCAACCGTCCTGTAAACGACCTTGGTCATCAGCCGCTGCAGATCATAGACCCCCGACAGCCCGTCAATCAGATCACCGCGTTCAACCGTCTTATTGAAGAGCTCCGCGACAGCAGCCTGACGGCGACCGATATGCACAACATTGAGCAGCGGCTGTTCGAGATATTTGCGCATCAGCCGCTTGCCCATTGCAGTTTTGGTATGGTCGAGCACCCACAGCAGTGAACCGCGCTTTTCCCTTGAACGCATTGTCTCGGTCAGTTCAAGATTGCGTCTAGCGGTCAGGTCAAGGGCAAGGTATTTTTCCTCAGTATAACAGGTCAGGCCGGTCAGCCGCTGGATGCCATTTTTCTGGGTCTGGATCAGATAGGACAGCAGGCTGCCGACCGCCCGCAGTGCCAGTTTCCGTCCTTCCGGTTCGAGTTTTTCCAGCGACTCCGGCTGAAACTGCTGCACCACCAGCTGTTCCAGCGTCTCATCCTGGTAATCCTCTTCTGCTACAAAGTTCTGTACACATTCCAGCCGTCCGCGAATAAACGCCTGTAACTCTTCATTTGCACTGCATGCCGGGCTGACCAGCAGCTCACGGGGTGAGAACCTGGACAATTCGTCAATCAGTGTACGAACAATCTCCTTGCTATTCAGTTCGGCAAACTGCATCTCACCGGTCGAGATATCCGCAAAGCAGACACCCGCACTCATTCCCTCAGCCGGCAGATAAACCGATCCGATATAATTGTTTTCATCCTCCGGCAGCATTGTGCTTTCGATTACTGTTCCGGGGGTAGTGATGCGGATGACCTCCCGTTTGACGACACCTTTTGCCAGATAGGGGGATTCTACCTGTTCGCAGATCGCGACCTTATATCCCTTTTCCACCAGCTTCTGAACATAGGTATCCGAGGAGACATGCGGGATGCCGCACATTGGCGCCCGTCCCGGCAGGCCACAGTTTTTGCCGGTCAACGTCAGCTCCAGCTCCCGCGAAACCGTCAGCGCATCATCAAAAAACATTTCATAAAAATCACCCAGACGGAAGAATACAATATATCCGTCATACTGGTGTTTTACATTCAGATACTGCTGCATCATCGGTGAAAGTTTGCTTTCGTCCCGGAGCAGCGGCTCCCATTCTTCCTTTGTCAGCAGTTCGCCCGACCGGGCCGCTTCCATTTCTTCCGGCATATCCGCCATCCTTTCCACACATCCCTGCGGCCTGGCTGGTCGATGCAAGGCCAATTATGCTTATTATAGCATACCGCAGGCAAAAATAGCAACCAAACATCTGTGAACGAAAGGCATCGTTTTTTCATCTGGCACACACCTGTCACAAGACGCAAAAAAGCGCAGCCTGTTACAGCTGCGCTCCAAAACGCCATCTTATTCCACCGAGATAATATAATAATACACAGGCTGGCCGCCGTTGACCAGATTGATCTCAATATCATCACTGATCTTGGCACGCAGCAGCTCATAAGCAGAAGCTGCCATATCTTCCGAAACATCGCTGCCGTAGATCACCGTAATAAAGCTGGAAGATTTGCCGACCATCGAACGGGTCAGTTTGAGGACTGCTTTGTTCAGGTCCTTCTCGACAAAAGCCAGCTTGCCGTTTTCCATCGCGAGGATTTCTCCTTCTTTGATGGAATGACCGCCAAACTCACTGTCCCGCGCAGCAAAGGTAATCTGACCAGTCTGGACATTGTCCAGCGCACGGGTCATATTCAACCGGTTTTCCGAAAACTCAGCATCCGGGTCGAATGCCAGCATGGCCGTAATTCCCTGCGGGATGGTACGGGTCGGCAGCACGCATACCCGCCGGTCAGCCAGCCGGACAGCCTGTTCAGCTGCCATGATGATATTCTTGTTGTTGGGCAGGACAAAAACGGTCTGTGCGGGCGTAGCCTGGATTGCATGCAGGATATCGTCGGTCGATGGGTTCATCGTCTGGCCGCCGGTGACCACCTGATTGACACCCAGATCAGAGAACAGCGCCTGTACACCGGCGCCCGCCGCAACTGCAACAAATCCATACGGGATATCAGGATCGACCGGAACATAATCCGCGTTCTCCTCCTGCTGGTCAGCCTGTAACACCTGTTCGGTATGCTGTTCCCGCATATTTTCAATCTTAAGGGAGGTCAGCGCACCAAATTTCAGGCCCTCTTCAATCGCGTTGCCGGGATGGTTGGAATGAACATGGACTTTGATAATATCCTCATCATCCACCACAACAACACAGTCACCAATTGACTCAAGGTAGGCACGCAGTTTGAGTGCATCCTCACAGCCCGGTGCTTTCATAACAATAAACTCGGTGCAGTAGGTAAATTTGATGTCGCCCTCTGCTTCCGCAACAGCGCTGCGTTTGGGGGCTGCTTTTTTCTCCGCCGCCTCAGCGGATGCAACAACCTGTCCGCCCTTAAAGACATCCAGCATCGCGCCAAAGATCACACACAATCCCTTGCCGCCCGCGTCAACAACCCCTGCCTTTTTGAGGACAGGCAGCATTTCCGGGGTTTTTGCCAGCGTCTCTTCCGCCTGACTGACAATTGCACTGAACACCTCGACCGGATCATTGGTGGAAAGGGCGACCTCGCTGCCCTTTTCAGCCGCTTCACGTGCGACTGTCAGAATCGTGCCTTCGGTCGGTTTCATAACCGCTTTATAAGCAGCTTCCACGCCCAGCGTCAAAGCATCCGACAGATCCTGTCCGGTTGCCTCCTGTTTGCCGGCAAGCCCTTTAGAAAAGCCGCGGAACAGCAGCGACAGGATGACGCCCGAATTACCGCGCGCGCCACGCAGCAGTGCAGAGGCGGCTGTCTTGGCAGTTTCCTCCACAGTAGGGCTGCGAAGCAGCTCCAGCTCCCGTACCGACGCACCGATGGTCATGGACATATTGGTCCCGGTATCGCCATCAGGTACCGGAAATACATTCAATTCATCGACTTTCTGTTTCTGGTTTGCGATGACATGAGCCGCGGAAATAATCGCGTCCCGCAGGATGATTCCGTTTATCACGTTTGTGCACTCCTTACTGGGCAGGGTTACTGCCTCGTTGCTGTTTTAATGAAATGGGTGCTGACTAAAAATCAGCGCTGACCAAAAAATCAGCTGACCTGCATTCCTTCCACATATACATTCACTGCCGCGACGCCGATTCCGGTAACGTCCTCCACCGTATAGGTGATTTTATGGACAATGCTCGTCACGATCGCAGAGATATTGATGCCATAGGTGACCTGGATATGAAGGTCAATCACCAGCTTGCCATTTTTTCCCCGGATCACGACGCTCTTCTGCGGCTGGGTAGACAGCAGGCGGCCTTTTTTGCGGGGACGGACAGGTGCCAGTCCCGCGACGCCGAACGAATCACTGAGCGCGTCACCGATCAGAGAGATAAAAAACTGCTCTGAAATTTCGATCGTACCGAGATGGTTCTCCATTTTTATCATATGTCATACCCCTTTCCAGGTAAAATCCAAGCGCAAATCTCTATACAGATTCATTTTAATCTACAACGGATCGTTTGTCAAGCGATTCAGAATTTTCTGTAAAATCCTCTTGTAGGAGTACAATACATATTGGACAATTAACAAAAAAAGAAAGAAGAATACGGTCTCATCGGTTATAGTTAAGTTGCAACACCAACCAAATGAGAGGAGACC